>DAOLFO010000087.1:0-11279 GCA_035326305.1 Chitinophagaceae bacterium | reverse complement strand
CCGCAAAAGGCCCTAATTTGGGTGCGGCATAAAAAAAGAAAAATTTCCCGGCAGGGCACACCCTTTTTTTTAAAAACCCCGGAAAATAAAGGGGTATATTGTTTTTTAAACCCCCGCCATTACCTACGATGAGCTGACCGGGATCATACAGGAGATGGAAGGCCTGGTGCTCACCACCCGCATCCGTGTAGACAGGGCGCTGTTGGACAAAGCCACTTCCCTGAAATGGATCGGAAGGCTGGGCAGCGGTATGGAGCTGATAGATATGCCATACGCCACCCTAAAAGGCATCAGGTGCGTGAGCAGCCCGGAAGGTAACCGGAATGCCGTGGCGGAGCAGGCACTGGGCATGCTGCTCAGCCTGATGAATAATATTCATTCTTCCTGCAACGAAGTGGCCACCGGCCTCTGGCGCCGTGATGAAAACAGGGGCACCGAACTTACCGGAAAAACGGTCGGCATCATCGGCTACGGACATACGGGCAGCTCATTTGCACGGCTGCTGGCCCCCTTTGATGTGACAGTGCTTGCTAATGATAAATATAAATTCGGCTTTGGCAGCGGGTATATTAAAGAAGCCAACCCGGAGCAGATCAGCCGCTATGCCGATGTCATCAGCCTGCACCTGCCGCTGGCAGAGGATACATTTCATTTTGCCAATGCCTCTTTTTTTGATGCCCTGGAAAAAAAACCATTCCTGCTCAATACCAGCCGCGGAAAAGTAGTCAACACACCGGACCTGATAGCAGCGCTGAAAAACGGGAAGATTTCCGGGGTGGCGCTGGATGTGCTGGAAAACGAAAAGCTCACTACCTACACAGCATCAGAAAAAGCAGATCTTGACTGGCTCATGACACAGCCCAATGTGCTCATTACACCGCATATAGCCGGCTATAGCCATGAGGCGCTTTATAAAATGGCCGGCGTGCTGGCAGATAAGATCTTTGTCGGCTAAGCATCCGTTTGTATGCGGAATGTTAAAGCCGGGCAGGCTGGTTTGGTTTTCCGGATTGTTTCCTATATTTGCAACATCAACAAACAAAATAGTGCAACGCTTCAGCAAAGACTGAGGCGTTGTTATTTTTTTCTTTTATACCAGGGAGGTGTACTATGAGCAGTATACAATATGTAACGAAGGAAACGCTGGAACAAATGAAAAACGATCTGCAGCGCATGAGGTCGGTAGATCGCCCTGCCGCCAGCCGGGCTATTGCCGAGGCAAGGGAAAAAGGCGACCTGAAGGAAAACGCTGAGTATGATGCTGCCAAGGAAGCGCAGGGACTGCTGGAAGCAAAAATTGCCGCCATGGAAGGTGCGCTGGCTAATGTGCGGGTGCTGGATGAATCCACTATTGATACCAGCAAAGTATCCATACTTACGAAAGTAACCATGACAAACCTGAACACGAAAAAGCAGGTAACCTACCAGATAGTAAGTGAAAAGGAAGCCGATCTGAAAGCCGGAAAAATATCAGTGACATCACCTATTGGCAAGGGCATACTTGGCAAAACAGTGGGGGAAACGGCTGAAGTGATTGCTCCTGCCGGCAAGCTGAAATTTAAGATTGAGAATATTTCCATTTAGCATTAAGTTTTCTTTATCAATAAGTAAGCCCCCCATATTTACCGGGGGCTTTTTTATATAAAGTCAATAGCTTTGCAAAAAACAATGTGCCATCGTGTTTAAGCGTGTACGGTATCTGCTTTATTCGGTAAAAACAAAACTTTTTGGGAACATGACTATTTTCTCCAAGATCATAGCCGGTGAAATCCCCAGCTATAAAATAGCCGAGAACGACCGGTTCTTTGCCTTTCTTGATATTTTCCCCCTGCGGGAAGGACATGTGCTGGTGGTGCCGAAAAAAGAAACCGATAAATTTTTTGACCTGGAAAAAGAATATTTATCAGAGCTGCTTGTATTTGCACAACCTATTGCCCGGGCCATTGAGCAATCTTTTGATTGCAAACGGTGCGGCATCAGTGTAGTGGGCCTGGAAGTGCCGCATGCGCATATGCACCTGATACCTATTAATACGGCCAACGACCTCAACTTTACACAACCCAAGCTGAAAGTAAGCGAAGAGCGGATGAAGGAAATACAGCAGCTCATCACCAGCAAGCTGTGATGCAGGCGGTATTCATTTCATCATAAACACACAACCGGATCATCCTGATCAAGCAGCCAACATGATTGTATATGCAGCATCCATAACGCCCCGACTGCAATACATGATCCGCTTTGCCGGCCAGTTGTTGTTTGAAAAAATCCCTGAGCTTACCACCGATAAAGAAAAATTTATTGCCTGGTCCGGCGCCAGGATCAACTACTCCCCCACCCGCATAGCCGGAGAAGAGTACCAGGTAGTGCCGCATGGCCTGCTGGATCAGCAGGGTATTACCAGCCAGGACCTGGCCTGCTTTATGGTCAATGATACCAAAGCATTTTTCAAAACAGCAGGCGACCACCCTTTTGACGTATTTGCCGCCGCTTTTTACCTCCTTTCCCGCTACGAAGAGTACGGGCAGCATGAAAAAGATATATACGGCCGCTATGCACATACTAATTCGCTGGCCTTCCGTGAGGGATTTCTGCATGAGCCTGTCATCAATCAATGGTGTCAGCAACTGGCAGCGCAGCTCAAAGAAAAATTTCCTTCGCTGAAGCTTAAGAAAAATACATTCTCTTTTGTACCCAGCTATGATATTGACATTGCCTGGTCATACCGGCACAAAGGATGGTGGCGCAGTACGGGCGGCTTGATAAAAAGCTTTTTCAAAGGCCATTGGAAAGATGTTGCCGCGCGGGTAGCCGTATGGCGGGGCAGGCAAAAAGACCCGTTTGACACCTATGGCCTGCTGAACGGCTGGCATGAGCAATACGGGTTGCGCCCTTATTATTTTTTTCCTGCGGCAGAAAAAAGAGGGAAGTATGATAAAAACATATCCCCGTCTAAAAAAGCTTTGCAGGCGTTGATACAGGATCATGCCATTCGGTATCCCATTGGGCTGCACCCTTCCTGGCGCAGCGGCGATGAGCCGGCCCTGCTGAAAAAAGAAAAAGAAACGCTGGCTGCTGTCAGCGGCACAACCATTACTGCTTCCCGGCAGCATTATATCCGCTTTACACTTCCTTCTACTTATCGCCACCTGCTGCAGGAAGGTATCCGCTTCGATTTTTCGATGGGCTATGGCAGCATCAATGGATTCAGGGCTTCAGCCTGCACCCCCTTTTACTGGTACGACCTGGAAAAGGAAGAAGAGACGGAACTGATGCTGTTCCCCTTTTGCTATATGGATGCCAATTCATTTTATGAGCAGCGCTATACTCCGGCACAGGCATTAGCAGAAATGCTTGACTATCATAAAAAAGTAAAAGAGGTGAATGGCCTTCTCATTACTATCTGGCACAATCATTTTTTAGGAACGGATCCGCTGTATACGGGATGGAAGGAGGTGTATGGGGAGTTTTTGGTTCTTGGTTCTTGAGTTTTGGGTTTTGAGTTTTTCTCCATCGTACAACGTACATCATACATCGTACACAAACACAACTACACTCCCTCTGCTTCCGGCTGCTCCCGCGGCGGCAATGCTTTAAATGCCTTGTTGACTAAATACACACCCAGCAATGCCACTCCTCCGCCAATAGCAATAAACACCGTAAGGTGCTCACCAAACAAAGCCCAGCCAAGCAGCAGCGCCACTACCGGGTTGATATAGGCATATATAGAAGTTTGGCCGGTAGGCAAATGCTGCAGCGCATACAGGTAAGCGATAAAAGAAATTACCGATCCGAATATAACCAGGTAGGCGATAGACAGCCAGGAATGAAGCGGTATAGCGCTAATTGGTACGAATGAATTAACCTTTTCTGAATCAGTAATTGCTGTAAAAATTAATAAAACGGCTCCTGATATCACCATTTGCAGGCCAAGACTATAATAAGGATTAAACCGGCTGGCCTGCTTTTTCGTGTACAGGGTGGCAAAAGCCCATGTCCAGGTGGCAATCAGTGAAAGAAAAATACCAAAGCGGAAATCCGGTACCAGGAAGTCCTGCAGGTGCTGGGAAAATATAATACAGACACCGGCAAAGCCAAGCGCCAGTCCTATGATCGCTTTAGCCGGCATTTTTTCTTTTACAGTAAATAAGCCTATGATCACAATCCACAGGGGAAAAATAGCGCCCATGATAGCACCCAGGCCGGATGAAATATATTTCAGGCCCCAGGTACTCAGGCCATTGCTCAGTAAAAAATTCAGCAGGCTGAGCACGATAATCGGTATCCACTCTTTCCCTTTCGGCAGCGGCACTTTTTTTACCAAAAAAAAGACCACATAGCAAAGCCCGCCCAGCAACTGGCGTATACCGGCCATCTGCAAAGCCGGCATATAACGTACCCCTTCTTTAGAAGCAATCCAGGTAGTACCCCAGAAAAAACAAACTAATGAGAGCGCAAAAACAGCTTTGGCCCTTGTTCCTTTTTTACGGATAGTAAGCGGGTTCAGCACAGACAGGTGCCGTACAGAGTTGCCTGTTTGGGATAAGATTTTGTATATGTCAACGCGGGACATTAATGTTTAAAATGGCGCATGCCTGTTATCACCATAGCCAGGCCATGCTCCTGGCAATAGGCAATGGAATCATTGTCGCGGATAGAGCCGCCCGGCTGAATAAATGCCGTGATGCCGGCAGCATGCCCCATCTGCACACAATCATTAAACGGGAAGAAAGCATCGCTGGCCAGCACAGCGCCCTGCAGGTCAAACTTAAATTGCTTTGCTTTTTCAACAGACTGGCGCAATGAGTCAATGCGGCTGGTCTGGCCGCAGCCCTTGCCCACCAGTTGCTTGTTTTTTACCAGCGCAATAGCATTTGACTTGAGGTGCTTGCATACCAGGTTGGCAAAAGCCAGGTCTTCTTTTTCAGCGGCAGTAGTTTCACGGCCACCGGCTTCTTTCCATTCGGTATAGTTGCCCTGGTCTGTTTGTTGCACCAATACTCCATTCAGCAGTGAGCGGTACTGTTCCGTAGCATGGGGCAGTGCTTTCAGTTGCAGTAGTATGCGGTTCTTTTTTGACCTCAGCACGGCCAGCGCTTCTTCTGCAAAAGCCGGGGCTATCAGCACTTCAAAAAATATTTCGTTGATTGCTTCGGCTGTAGCTTTATCAATAGTGCCGTTAGTCACCAGCACACCGCCAAAGGCGCTCTCCGGATCACCAGCCAGGGCACTGTCCCAGCTCTCTTTTACGCTGCCCCGCTGCGCCACACCACATCCATTGGTATGCTTGATGATGGCAAATACTTTTTCTTCCGCCGCAATCTTACCAGCCTGGAACTCACTGATAAGCTGCACAGCCGCATCCACATCCACCAGGTTGTTGTAAGAAAGCTCTTTGCCATTTAACTGTTCAAACAAACCATCCGGGTTGCCATAAAACACGGCTGACTGATGCGGGTTTTCGCCATAGCGCAGCACTTTGAGGTGCGGCTGTGACTCCAGGAAGTACAGTGACTCAGCAGGGTTAAAATATTTAGCGATAGCCACATCATAGTGCGCCACTATTTCAAATGCTTTTACGGCAAATGTTTTGCGTTGCTCCAAAGTGGTGATGCCGGTTTGCTCCCGCAAAATATTTTCCAGCAGGGTATAATCTTTTTTGGCGGCTATCACCACCACATCTTTAAAGTTTTTTGCCGCCCCGCGTATCATAGACGGGCCGCCGATATCAATTTTTTCAATAATCAGCTTTTCTTCTGAAGTGGCGGCCACTGTTTCCTCAAAGGGATAAAGGTCTACTATCACCAGGTCTATTTCGGGTATCTGGTATTGGGCCATTTCCTGCACATCTGTTTCATGTTCGCGGCGGCCAAGTATACCACCAAACACAGCCGGGTGCAGTGTCTTTACCCGGCCACCAAGTATGGAAGGATAGGTAGTCAGGCTCTCCACCGGCACTACGTTCACACCCAGTTGCTCTATAAATTGCTGGGTACCGCCCGTAGAGTAAATAGTCACTCCCTGCTCTTGTAATAATCGTACAATGTTTTCAAGTCCGTCTTTGTAAAAAACAGAAATAAGCGCAGATTTGATTTTTTTGTCCATGTGCTTGAGAAATTGAAGGGCCGGTTTACCAAAATAGCCAGGGGTGCTGGCCGGCAGGCCGCAAAGGTACGCTAACGCAGGTTCATCACAAAAGCTCCCTTTTCACTTACATCATGGCAGGGGATTTTCAGCGCTGCACAATCCTGCTTCCAGTACCGGGCTTTCCAGGCAGGCACTGACCCGTCTATTATCACCTGTGCCGGTGTTATATTTTTCAGCAGTTGCTTCATATACAGCCTGGGATTGCCGGACAGTATCAGCAGGTCTGCGGAAACAGGCTCATCACTATCAAACCGGATAGCTGTATCCAGCCTGATAATTTTTGTTCCGCCAAAATCAATGTAGCGCCCTTCCTTTCCGATATAGCTTCCATCCAGGCCCGTACGGTGCAGGATACGGGATGGCTTCAGGTGAAAATTGCGGGCAAAATCATCCTGCATCAGCAATGTGTCGCCGGCAAAGCTAAAGCGCCTGCCCCCTATCAGGTCCATAGCCTGCCGGTGAGGCACATTGTATACAATAATTTTTCGCTGCCGCTCTGCCTGGTAAAAAGAATAAGCCCGCACACCTGCAAAGCAAAGCAGGAAAAACAATGCCGCCGGTAAGCAGCGGCGCTCCCGGCCCAGCCACCACCCGGCCAGCAGGGCAATAACAATAAAGAGGAGCATGACCTGCGCACCATTTATCTGCAACCCATCCCAGAGAAAAGCAGGCAGCAGCTCCACCTGCTCCACATATTTATTCAATAACATAATCAATGCGGAAAGGGCTGCTCCCATCCACGATGCAGCTATGGGAATAATGGAAAAAGCACAAAGCGCTATCAGCCCCACCAGGATGATGCTGGACAAAGGCACTGCCACAAAGTTGGACAGCAGGAAATGCGCCGGGAACTGGTGAAAATGATAAATGCTTACCGGTAACGTAAGTATTTGCGCTGCTATAGTCACGGCATTCATCTGCCATATAAAGTCAATGGCTTTATGCTTAAAATAAAAGAGATGGTACACCGGCTTCATAAAAATAACAATGCTCAGTACGGCCACATAAGAAAGCTGGAAACCCACATCCCATAGCCAGTACGGATTTATACAAAGCAGCAGCAGGGCGGAGCAGGCAAGTGTATTATAAATTGACCCGCGCCTCGACAGGCTTTCTGCAATGACAATACACGTAAACATCACGGCGGCCCGCAAAATAGAAGGCTGCGCCCCGGCCAGCAAAGAAAAAAACCATAGCCCGCTGATGATGAGTACAGGCCGCAGCCAGCGGGTATGCCTGCGGGCGGGCAGCAGGCGAAACAAGCCGCGCAGCAGCCAGTAGATAAGCCCAAGATGCAAGCCCGATATGGCAATGATATGCACCACGCCGGTATTGGTGTATGACTGCACCAGGTTTTTGTCCAGGTCATTTTTATACCCTATCAGCAGGGCTTCGGCCAGCCCGCTTTCCTTTTCGCCGGGTACATACTTTTTTATTGTGGTCAGCACAAAGCTGCGCACTGTCTCCAGCAATGCCTGCAACCGGCCTGTGTTTTTTTCCGGCAACACAAAATATTCTCCGGGCTGCAGGTACACCTGGTGGGTAATGCCCCGGAAGAGCGCATATCTTTTATAATCAAACCCGCCGGGATTACCGGCATTTTTTATTTCCTGCAATGATTTTCTGAACAGCAACTGCGAACCCGTACCAAGCGAAAGCAGCGAACTGTCTTTTTTGAAATAAATAATCAGCCGGCCGGTCACTTTTTGTTTTTGCCCGTCCTGCAGCAGGTATTGTATGGCAGCATCTGCCTTATACGATTTGGTTTTCTCTATCAATGGCTCCTGCAGGGTGATCAGCATACCCGCCGCTCCCTTTTGCTGCAGGCAGTGCCCCATCCATGCAGGGTCATTGCGCACATCGTGATAGCTGGCCAGCAGGGCGCCCAGGCCGGCAAAAACCAGAGCAGCGCCGCCTGCCGATGCTATACCAAGCCGGTACCGGAGCGATAAAGGGATAAAAAAGAAAAGAGAAACCAGCAATACACCTGCCGCTATGCTGCACCACCATATTATAAGTGGCGGCTGCAGGTACCACTGTACCAGGATGCCTGCACATAAAAAAATGAGCAGGCGGATAAACGGTGTTTTTCTGCTGAAGTAAGCGGGCATAGGTGCTGATGGAAGTTATAGCATTTTCAGATGCTATAAATAGAAAATTAAAAGAAAAAGTCAAAAGCCCTTCCCGGATGCAGACATCTGCCCGGAGGCCATTTCCTTTTTCTCTTTTTACTTCTCAGCATAAAAACAACAATGTCACTGAGCATTACTTATTACTATTATCTTCCAGCAGCTTTGCCAGGTAAGCAATCTGCCCGGCATGATAGATATTATGCTGCATTAATCCATTGATCAGAAAATGGAAATTGTACTCCCGGAAGTCCACTTTTTGCTCCAGGAAGCTGTCGTCTTTTTCCCGCAGGTGAGCCAGTATTTGCTGGTGGGTGGCTACCAGCTCTGCTATGCCTTCTTCCCAGCCATGTACAGACGGATCAATTTCCCGCCAGTCGAGCTGCTCCATAGCGGCCTGGTCGTATACCTCATTCCCTTCTACCCGGTGCAGCACAAAAGTGGCCCAGGTTACCATATGGTACAATATGTCAATGGCCCTGTGGGCCCCGGGTGCAGGCGACAGGAATACCCGGCCGGGATCAGCCTCATCCAGCAGGGTGTATACAGGTTTTCCATACCAGGGACGGCCCTGCAGGGTAACTTCAAGGGCATCAGCGAGGGATTTTATCCTGTTATTCATTTACCGAAACTATGCAAAACCGCCTTTTTACCGGGCAAAAAGACAGTCCAATATTTTACCCGCTAAAAACCCATTTTTTTACGGGTAAAAAACGGTGTTGATTTCACGGTATTTCGGCTCTTTTTGTACGGTTTTTTTTCCATAAAAAGCACGTTATTTCCTGATAATCCACTATATACAAATAATTATAATTTATAATTAATTGAGTTGTCAATAATTATAAATGTGCCCCGTCAGCCTCCTCGATAGCTTTACTATGTCAAGCATCGCTCTCGTAAACCCTAAAAAATCAGCTATGGTAAAGGTTCAAAAAAAATCATTAAAGGTTGGTAAGCTCGTAAACACGCAGCACGTGGACACCGTAATCCGCAACTACAAACAGGAAAGATGGGTACATAACACCCAGCGCCTGGGCAAGGAAGACTCACTGAGCGTATGGTACAGTGTGGAAGAACTGGAAGAATACCTGGCCAAAGCCAAAGAGCATGGCGCTGATGGTATCAAGATTTATTTTGGCGCCTACGATAAAGATTATGCTCCCAACCCGCTGTATGCCGGCCGCCAGACCGTAGTGCTGGTAGCAACCAAGCAAAAGGAAACACCAGCGGGCATCATGAACAAAGATCTTTATATTAAAACGGAAAAAGGCACTTCCATACTGGCTTATAATGTTGGAAGCCTCTGCCCCCCATTCTGTGCTAAAGACGAAAAGGGAATAGGTATTACTATCGTGGATAAAGGAGAAAACGGCATAGTAGTAGCATAAGCATATGAAAGACCGTGAATAGAAAGAAAACCTTCATCGCTGATGAAGGTTTTCTGTTTTCATGCTAAATTTAGCGCTTATTGTATTTTACTAAATGTCTTTACGGATCTATATATATTTTATTGCACTCAGCGCTCTGCTGAGCCTTATTGTTTATGCAAGGGGTAAACAACAGCCGGCGTATTTAAAACTATTTCCTCCTTATTTATTTCTTACTTTACTTGCAGAAGTATGGGGAACTTATTTATGGTCGGTTGGTAAAAGTAATGTAGCGCTGTATAACATATTCTCCACTTTTGAATTTTGTTTTTACTTCTGGACTATCAGTGAGATGATATCTAATAAAAAAGTGAAGAGGATTATTTTGTTTACGATACCTGCCTATTGCCTTATTGTGACCTATAACTTAATGTACGGGCAGAAAATGGTCATGTTTCATACCGTTACTTATTCTTTAGGTTGTCTTTTGATAGTTGTATGCTGCATTTATTATTTTTTTGAGCTCTTTCGTGTACCGAAGTCCCTGAAGCTGAGCAGGGATCCGTCATTCTGGATCTGTTCCGGCCTGTTATTTTTTTACTGCTGCGGGTTCCCGTTATACGGCCTGATTAATTTTTTGTTTGATATTTCTTACCTGCTTTTAAAGAATTTTGATAAAGTTGTAACCATTCTCAATATCTTTTTATATACTTTATTTTCGATTGGCTTTTTATGTATCAAAACAAGGAAATATACTTTGTCACGATCATAGGCGTTGTGCTGGGCCTGTTGTTGGTGAGCTTTATTGTCACCATCCTGTTTTTGTACCACCGCAGGCAGCAAAAGCAGGAGCAGGAAATGGCCAGCCTGAAAGATCAGTATGAAAAAGAAGCGCTGCGCTCCCAGCTGGAGATACAGGAAAACACGATGAAGACCATCGCCCAGGAGCTGCATGATAATATCGGCCAGATGCTGTCGGTAGTAAAGCTGACCATTTCCGTAGCCCCGATTGAAAAAGATCACAACGCCTATACCCCGGTAAAAGAAGCCCTGCAAAAGCTCAATAAAGCCATACTCGACCTGTCTAATCTTTCCAAAAGCCTGCATTCGGAACGCATATCGCAGGTAGGGCTGCCCGATTCCATCCAGTTTGAGCTATACGCCATAGAGCGCACCGGCATGCTCAAAACCGGCTTTGCCCAGCATGGGGATACCATTGATTTTGATGAGCAAAAATCTGTCTTCCTCTTCCGCATTTTCCAGGAAGCGCTGAATAATATCCTTAAACATGCCGGGGCAACCAGCGTAAACGTGGATTTAAACTATTCAGACACTATTTTTGTAATGGAGATTACGGATGATGGCAAAGGCTTTAATGTAAAAGAGAAAAGGCAGTCTGCCCTGGCCGGCAGTGGCGTAGGGCTGAAAAGCCTGTACAACCGGGCCAAAATCATCGGCGCAGATCTTTCTATTGACAGCTCTCCGGGCAAAGGCACCACCATTCTCATCGAACTTCCGCTGGAAGAAGGAGCATAACATGAGCAAATCAGAAAAAAAGTATAAGGTAGCGATAGCTGATGATCATACGCTGCTGCGCAATGCGCTGGCCAGCCTCATCAATACCTTTGATGAATACACT
>DAOLFO010000086.1:0-11289 GCA_035326305.1 Chitinophagaceae bacterium | reverse complement strand
GAAGGCCGTCATCAGGTTTTGGTACATGGCGCCTTTAAAATAGTCGGTGGCAGCCCTTGTATTATCAGTGATAAGGATGCCTGCCACATCCCGGAGCGACATATTTTTTACCGCATCCAGGAAAATCGGCTTTGCCGAAGTAACCGCAGATGACATGGCATTGGTAAACTTGCTGGTCACCTGGTTGACCAGGCTGGTAAGGCCGAGGTCTTTCAGTGTCTTTTCGATCTTTGCCGCATCGCCGGGTAAGGCGAAGCGCAGCAGCGGGTTGCCTTCATTCGGGTTAGCAAAGGCGTCAAAGCCTTTAAACAGCCCCTGCGTCAGCGCTTCCCGGAGGCCGGCTGCCATTTCGTATTCAGACGGGCCGATGGCCGAGGCAATTTGCTTCAGCGTGTCGCAGGAAGAAAGAAACATGGCAGAGCTAAGGCTGAGCGCCAGCAATAATCTTCTCATAAGGTTATATGTTTTTGAAAATGGTAAATAATATGCTAAGACGGAAAATTGCTCAATTCAGTTGCGGGTCAATCGGGTAATGTATCATCATTTCATATTCTCCGCCCAGTTCTTTCAGCGCATCCTTCCAGGTATTGGCCGCATTTGACTGAAAGAGCAGGCGGGGAGTGGCCTGTACAGTAAGCCACGATTTTTCTTTGATCTCCTCCTGCAGTTGCCCGGTATCCCAGCCTGAGTAGCCAATGAAAATCCTTATTTTATCCTCACTTATTTCTTTTTTGCGGAGCAGGCTGAGCGCCAGCTCAAAATCACCACCCCAGCAAATGCCGTCCACTATCTCCTGCCCGCCGGGGATAAGGGCAGGATACTGGTGTACAAAATGAATGGAATTGGGCTGTACCGGCCCACCGTAGTATACCGGCAATGGCAGGTCTTCTGCTTCCGGCAATAATTCATTGAGCGTATGCTCAAACAGCCGGTTGATGACAAAGCCCACGGCCCCGTCGTCATTTTGCTCGCAGAGCACCACTACGGTACGCAGGAAATTCGGGTCTTTTAAAAAGGGGTCGGCTATCAGCAGCACCCCTGTTGCGGGGTCAATCATAGTTCAATTTAATAATAAAAAATATACCCGTTTGATTTTACCGTCCCAAATCGCCGGCTTTCTTAAAATTACCGTTAAAAAGACCGCCACTGCACGGGGGCAGTACTGCTCACCGGCGAAGGGTGCTTATTTTTGCAAAATGCCGTCCGCACCAAAAAACGATTATCTTTCAGCAAAATACAGCGCCCGTTTGTGAAAAAGATTTTTACTGTCATTATCTTTCTTATTACCCTTTCCCTGATCGGCATTATTGTCATTCAATTGCTGTGGCTTCAGAACATGATCTTATTAAAGCAGGAGCAGGTAAAAGAGAGGATTGAAAAGGCAGTGGGCATAGTGGGCCAGGAGCTGGCGGAATATAAAGGCAGCTATACCAGCGCCAGGATAGGCAGCAATCCTTTTTATTCAGAGGAGTTTACTATTGATTTTTTAAAGCCGGTTACGATTGGCAAACGGTTTACAGCGGCCGAGTTGAATGAAAAAATCCAGCATGCTTTTAACTCGGCAGGCCTGAATAAAATGCGCTTTGAGTTTTTGCTGGCAACAGTAAGCCCCCGTACCGGGCTGATTGGTGCAGCAGAGCGCCAGTCACGCCGTTTTGCAGAGGAAGCGGAAGATACTGTGAATAATATTTACCGGGTGGCGCCGCTCTTTGCACCAAGTGGTTCTGCTGCGGAAAATATCGCCACCGATGAAGCATTGTACATTGTGGCGGTAGATTACAAGTCAGCAGTGTTTCAGTCGCTGAAGTGGCCGATAATGATGGCTGTTTTATTTACCATTATTATCATCCTGGCATTTTATCTTACCATCCGTACCATGTTTCGCCAAAAAAAACTGGGCGAGATAAAGAATGACTTTATCAACAACATGACACACGAGTTTAAAACGCCGATTGCCACCATATCATTAGCCGTGGATGCTATGAAAAATGAAAAGGTGCTGCAGGATAAAAGTAAAATCGGCTATTTCAGTGCCATCATCAAAGAAGAAAACCAGCGGATGAACCGGCAGGTGGAAACGATACTGAAAGCATCGCAACTGGAGCGCCAGGAGGTAGAACTGAGCCTGCAACCGGTGCAGGTGCACAAAGTAATTACTGATGTAGTAGACAATTTTGCATTGCAACTGCAGGAAAAGCAGGGTGAAGTATCACTGGAACTGCAGGCTGCGGATGATATCATACAGGCAGACGAAGTCCATTTTTCCAACCTGATTAACAACCTGGTGGATAATGCTGTGAAATATGCCAGGGACAATGTGCCGCTGCGGGTAAAAATATCTACGGCTGCAGCTGGTAAAAACCTGCAGGTGAAAGTAGAGGATAATGGAATAGGCATGAGCAAGGAAACAGTGAAGCGTGTATTTGAAAAATTTTACCGGGCGCACACCGGCAACCTGCATAATGTAAAAGGATTTGGGTTAGGGCTGAGCTATGTAAAAAATATAGTACAAGCACATGGTGGCACTATAAAAGCAGACAGTACTCTGGGAAAAGGCAGCATATTCACTTTAGAAATTCCACTCGCTCTCCATCATTAGTAAAAAGGCTTATTTATCTTTCGCCGCGCCATAGCAAACTGCTGTCTCCATAGCTGAGGAAGCGGTAATCCTGCTGCAGGGCATGCGCATAAATTTTTTTCCAGTCAGGGCCTGTTAATGCAGCTACCAGCAGGAGCAGGGTGGATTGCGGCTGATGAAAATTGGTAATTAATGCATCGGCAAACCGGAAGCGGTAGCCAGGCGCTATCAGCAGTTGGGTTTGCCCGGTAAGGCGCCGCATTTTTCTTTCTTTCATCCATTGCAGCAGTGCCTGCAAAGCATCTGTGGCAGGTATATCTGTATTCTGTTCATAAGGTTCCCATTGACCTGTATGCAACATTTGCGGTACATTTTTTCCCCCATCTTCTTTTATCAGTTTCACACCTGCCCAGTACAGGCTTTCAATAGTGCGGAGAGCAGTGGTACCTACGGCAATGATGGGATTACCTTCCTGTTTTATCAACTGCTCAATAGCGGATACCGGCACATCAAAATATTCGCTGTGCATATCGTGGCCGGCCATTGTTTCACTCTTCACCGGCTTAAAAGTGCCGGCCCCTACATGAAGCGTAAGGAAAGCCGTTGCTATTTTTTTTTCTGTAAATGATGATAAAATTCCGGGTGTAAAATGCAGCGATGCGGTAGGTGCGGCTACAGAGCCCTCCTGCCTGGCAAATATGGTTTGATACCTTTCGCTGTCAATGTCCGCTGCTTTTCTGCGTATATAGGGAGGCAGCGGCATGGCCCCTGCCAGGTGCAGTATTTCGGCAAATGAAAGTAACGCAGGTTGCCAGGAAAAGTCAATAACAAAATAACCACTGCCTTTGCTGTGCATAGCAGCCCGGATAGTTATCTCTTCAGCATCATGCTTTATTTTCTTTTCCAGTATGCTGCCCGGTTTCCATTTGGAAGCTCCGCCTACCAGGCATTGCCATTGCACCTGGCCGCATTGTGCCAGTCCGGTGGTGATGTCCGGGTATTTTTCAGCAGGTGCCAGGCAAAAAAGTTCGATGGTGCTGCCTGTGGATTTTTCAAACAGCAATCTTGCTTCAATCACTTTGGTATCGTTAAATACCAGCAGCGTGCCGGCCGGTATTTGCTCGGCCACCTGGCTGAAATAGCTGTCAGTGATTCTTCCGTTTTTATAGATCAATAACCGGGAGCCATCTCTTTGTGCCGCAGGATGAAAAGCAATTTTTTCTTCCGGCAATGAATAAGAATAATCTGCAGCAGCGATTTGTGAAGGGTGCATGGTAATACGACCAACTGTCGTGATTTAATGAAAGGCAAAGATATTACCTGTTTTTGAGCGGGACGACTAATTTGAGGCCGCTCCATATTGCATCCACTGCACACACTTTTACATCTACCCAGCCGCCGGGCAATGCGTATTGCCTGATAACATCTTCCGTCACATCGGTAGCTGTCTTACTTGATTTTTTATACCAGGATATCCAGCAAACTATCTGAGGGTTTGCGCTGCGGTATTTGCCGGCAGCTTGTAATGCTGAACGAAGCTGCTTTTGATCTTCCACAAAAGCATGGATGATATCCGGGACAGTTGCAGCAGGTACCAGTTGCGGGGAAATATCTGCTCCCAGGATAACAGTATAATCAGCCGGGGCATTCAGCAGCAGCACCCTGCTTGCCGGGGTGATGCCCAGCTTTTTTAGTAAAGGCGTTCCTGAATATCCAGCACCTGTCATGCGTATAAAAATGTGTTGGCGTATTAGCTTAAAAGGAGGTGTTGGGCAGGGAATTTTCATTAATACCAGCCCGGGCGGATTTATTTTTTATAAGAAGGTAATATACATTAATTTCACACTCTCAAAGCGGTTATAAACATCCTGAAGCAGCTTATGCACAGTCAATCCACCGGCTTTCCCTCAATCTGCTGTGCTTTTTTAACAAAACCGCCTGCTGCACTGCATTTCAACTGATTTAAATCTGTGGAAAAAATAAAGAACCCAAAATTTGGAATCCAAGTGGGAAAAAGTGTTATTTTGTGCAAATAAGTGGGAATTTTGGTTCAAATTATTGATAATGACAGGCATTTTTGGCGGATACGACGTCACTTTGGACGCAAAGGGGCGGTTTCTTTTGCCGGCTGGCTTTAAAAAGCAGTTGTCGGATGAGGAAACTATTCGCTTCTATATGACCAAGGAGGTGGATGGCAGCCTGAATTTATTTACCGAAAAAAACTGGATTCCCTTTTACAACCGGGTCAGTGTGCTGAACAGCTTCAATGAGCGGGAGCGGGTAGTGAAGCGGTTTTATCTTGACGAAGCGGCGATGGTGGAGCCGGATAGTGCCGGAAGATTATTGGTGCCGGCCCATCTGAAAGAGTTTGCCGGGTTGCAAAAAGACCTGAAGATGTGCCTGAAGGCAGAAAAAGTAGAAATCTGGGATAGTAATAAGTACAAACAGTTCTTTGATTCCTTCTCACTGGACAACCTGAGCCGCCTGACCAGCGAAGTGCTGGGTGGCGACAGGCCGGTATGAGCAGATAGTAAACCCTGAACGGCTGACAATGAAAAAAAAGAAAAAACAGGAAGCAGAGCCGGCCGGGCAATTTCAGGAAGCGGGTCCGGCTTATCACGTTCCTGTTTTGCTTCAGGAAACGATAGCGGCGCTGGCCATCCGGCCGGATGGGGTTTACGTGGATTGTACGTTTGGTGGTGGTGGTCATTCAGCAGCTATACTGCAGCGGCTGGGGCCGGCAGGTAAGCTGGTTGCTTTTGACCAGGATGAAGATGCGGCGCAAAACCTGCCGGATGATGAGCGGGTGATTTTTGTACCGCACAACTTTCGCCACCTGCAGCGCTTTCTTCGCCTGCACGGTTTTTTGCAGGTGGATGGAGTACTTGCCGACCTGGGAGTGAGCAGCCATCAGTTTGACGAAGCGGAACGTGGTTTTTCCACCCGCTTTGATGCAGCGCTGGATATGCGCATGGATCGCCGGCAAACGCTGACGGCCTGTGATATTGTGAAAACCTACAGCGAACAGCAATTGCACAAGCTGTTTGAACAGTATGGTGAAGTGACAAATGCTAAAACGCTGGCCCGTACCATTGTTCAGCTCCGCCCGCATGTTTCCCTGCAAACCATTGATGCATTCAAGCTGGCTCTGCGTGAGATAGTGAAAGGAAATCCTAACAAGTACTTTGCCCAGGTCTTCCAGGCCATGCGCATAGAGGTGAATGATGAGGTGGGCGCTTTGAAAGAAATGCTGCAGCAACTTCCAAAACTACTGAAGCCTGCCGGAAGGGCGGCGATAATCACATTTCATTCTGTAGAAGACAGGCTGGTAAAGAATTTTTTCCGACGTGGCACATGGGATGAGCCGGAGGAAAATCCTTTTCAGCAGGATGCTTTTGTAAGCGAATTAAAGGTAGTGTACAAAAAACCGGTAACCGCTTCCGCAGAAGAATTAAGGCAAAACCCCCGCTCACGCAGCGCAAAATTGCGGGTGGCGGAAAAGGTAACAGCGAAAAATATTAAAGATCGATAAATATATATATCACCTGGTTGATAAATCATATATCCCTTGAATTGCCACAGGCAAAATAATTAAAATGGAAAAGCAGGTAAAAGATAATGGCGGAGACTGGAAGCGCTGGCTGAATTACCAGTCGGTGGTGAGGCAGGTGCCGTTTTTTCTTTTTCTCACCCTGCTGGCGGTGGTATATATATATAACGGGCACAAGGCAGACAAGACGGTACGGGAAATAAGCCGCACTGCCCGTGAGGTGAAAGAGTTGCAGTACGAATATAAGTCGGTGAAAAGTGAAGTAATGTTTCGCAGCAAGCAGAGTGAGCTGGTAAAAGCAGTGGCGCCGTTAGAGCTGAAAGAGCTATCAGAATCACCGTCGGTTTTAAATGCTGTGGTGAAAGAAGAGTAACGCGGATTCTTTTATAAAAATAAAACAACTAAAACCGGTTCGTGGAAACCAGGCGTGACATACTGTGGCGGGTGTACCTGAGCTTTCTTGGTATCGTGGTACTGAGTGTGCTGATACTGGGCAAGGCCTTTTATATCCAGCGTTTCCAGGGAGAACACTGGCGCGGCATGAGCGACAGTATGCACCAGCGGATTGTGGAGCTGGATGCAGAAAGGGGCACTATCTATAGCGAAGACGGGCAAATGCTCAGCACTTCCTTGCCACAGTTTGATATTTACCTCGATTTCCAGGCAGACGGGCTGAGAGAGAAAAACGGAAAGGTGTTCCGGGAAAATGTGGACTCATTTGCGCTGGCGCTTTCGGGTTTTTTTGGCGACAAATCCAAAGCGCAGTATAAAACAGAGCTGCAGCAGGGTTACAAATCAAAGAGCAGGTATTATTCGCTGAAGAAGAAAATTTCTTTTGAGCAGTATAAAGCATTCCGTGAGTTTCCGCTGGTAAAGCTGGGAAGGAATAAAAGCGGCGTGATAGTGGAGCAGAGCAGCAAACGCCTTTCGCCATTCGGATTGCTGGCCAACCGCACTATCGGCTTATCGCGGGAGCATATTGCCAGCAATGGAAAAATTAAAAAGCAGAATGTAGGGTTAGAAAAAACCTATGACTCATTGCTGACTGGAAAAAAAGGGCAGCGACTCATCCGCTATGCGGCAGGCGGGGCCATACCGGTGCAGGGGTTTCAGATAGAACCGGGGAATGGAAAAGATGTATACACCACGCTGGATGTAAACATACAGGACATAGCGCAGACAGCACTGCTGCGCCAGATGGAAAAAACCGAATCGCTGTACGGTACCTGCATCGTGATGGAAGTAAAGACGGGAAAAATTAAAGCTATTGCCAACCTGGGCCGCCGCCCGGACGGCAATTACTGGGAAGATGATAACTATGCGCTGCGGGTAACAGAGCCGGGCTCCACCATAAAGCTGGTGACACTGCTGGCCGTACTGGATAAGGGCACATCTAAAATAGATGACCTGGTGGAAGTAGGCAGCGCCGGCCATATGCAGGTAGGGCCACGTAATGTAAATGATGCGGAACGCTCACCCAAAGCAGTGCTGACGGTAAAGGAAGCTTTTGCGCACAGCTCTAATGTAGGTATGAGCAAGCTGGCTTATAAAGCCTTTGCTCAAAATCCCAAAGAATACCGGGAGTACCTGCACAAGTATCATATGGATGTCCGTTTGCCAATAGACCTTTCTGATATACCAAAGCCGCGACTTGCCCCGCTGGAAAAAAGCAATGGTGGTGTGATGAACATGGTTACCATGAGCTTTGGCTATGCTGCCCAGGTGAGCCCGTTGCATACACTCACTTTATACAATGCAGTAGCGAATGACGGGCGTATGATGAAGCCATATCTTGTCAACAGTATCAGCCAGGATGGGTTGGTTGTACGCCAGTTTGAACCGGAAGTGCTGGAAGAGAAGATTGCGGGCAAAGAAGTGATAAAAGCAGCAAGGGAAAGCATGGAAGCTGTGATAACAGAAGGCACCGGAAAATATGCTTTTAAAGGAATGCCCTTTACCCTTGCCGGCAAAACAGGTACAGCGCATGTGGCAGATGGAAATATCAAATACCATGACGGAGTATACCAGGCTTCTTTCGTTGGTTATTTTCCTGCCGATCAGCCAAAATATTCCTGCATTGTAGTTATCCGATCGCGGCCGCACGCAGCCATACACTATGGTGGTACACTGGCCGGGCCGGTATTTCGTGAGGTGGCTACCCGCCTTCATGCCATGTATGTGGAAGAGAAAAAACCGGTATTGATGGCGCAGAGAAAAGACAGCAGCACTTATTACTATGCAGGCAATACACCGGACATGAGAAAGGTGTACAGCACGCTGCAGTTGCCACTGACTGATTCAGCCGGGCAAAGCGGATGGGCAGCATCGTATGCGGTAAATACAGCGCCGGTGCTCCGGCCACGGACAGTAAAGGCACAGGTAATGCCTGACCTGCGGGGCATGGGATTAAAAGATGCATTGTATGCGCTGGAGCAGATGGGCGCAAAGGTGAAAATAAAAGGACGGGGTAAGGTGGCCAGCCAGTCGCTGGAGCCGGGAACCGGGTTGCCCAGGGGAACTGCGGTAACCATAGAGCTGAACTAAACGGCATTGATTTTAATATAAAAGAAAAGTAAACAGGCTGTGCTATTAAGAGAAGTACTATACAAAGTGGCGATACGGTCGGTGGCAGGTAGTACGGAAGCGGCGATTGATGATGTGCAGCTTGACTCCAGGAAGATAAAGCAGGGCAGCCTGTTTATCGCTATAAACGGTTTGGCCACTGACGGCCACCAGTTCATTGACAAGGCAGTTGAAAACGGGGCAGCCGCCATCGTGTGCGAAGAGATGCCTGCACATAAAAAGGAGAATGTGGTATACGTGCAGGTGCAGGACGGGGCTGTAGCAGCAGCATGGATAGCGCAGAATTTTTTTGAACATCCTTCTTCCCGCATGAAGCTGGTGGGGGTAACAGGTACAAATGGCAAAACAACCATTGCCACGCTGCTGTACAAATTGTTTACGGCATTAGGCTATACCTGCGGGTTAGTGAGCACAGTGGAAAACAGGATAGCGGATAAAGTAATACCGGCCACGCATACCACACCTGATGCGGTCAGCCTGGCAGCATTGCTCCGGCAAATGGCGGATGAAGGGTGCTCGCATGTATTTATGGAGGTAAGCTCGCATGCTGTACATCAGCACAGGGTGACAGGGCTGGAATTTGCCGGCGGCATATTCAGCAACATCACGCATGATCACCTGGATTATCATAAAACATTTGATGAGTATATCCGGGTAAAGAAAAGTTTTTTTGATGCATTGCCCTCCGCTGCATTTGCCGTCAGCAATGCAGATGATAAAAGAGGGCTCATCATGCTGCAGAATACTGCTGCCAAAAAATACCTGTACAGTCTGAAGACGCTGGTGGACTTTAAAGGCAAGGTGGTGGAGAATAATCTTTCCGGGTTAGTGATGACCATCAATGACCAGGAAGTGCATTTCCGGCTGATAGGTGAGTTTAATGCATACAACCTGCTGGCCGTATACGGCACGGCTATTTGCCTTGGAGAAGATAAGCAGGAAGTGCTGCTGCGTATGAGTGAACTGGCGGGTGCGGAAGGAAGGTTTGACTACAGCCTTTCCCCAAAGGAAAAAATTATTGTGATTGTTGACTATGCGCATACACCGGACGCCTTGCTGAATGTGCTGGCAACCATAAAAAAGCTGAAGAAGGGATTTGAAAAAGTGATAACGGTGGTGGGATGCGGCGGAGACAGGGACAGGACGAAGCGGCCGCTAATGGCACAAGCGGCATGTGAGCATAGTGATAAAGCGATTTTCACCAGTGACAACCCGAGAAGTGAAGAGCCAATGCAGATCATAGCAGATATGGAAGAAGGATTGCCTGCTGCGGCACGGAGAAAGTATATCGCTATAGCGGACAGGAAGGAGGCCATAAAAACAGCGATTACGCTGGCAGAGCCGGGAGATATCATCCTGGTGGCTGGTAAAGGACATGAGAAGTACCAGGAGATAAAAGGGGTAAAGCATCATTTTGATGATAAGGAAGTAGTGCAGGAGCTGTTTCAACTGCTGGATAAATAAAAAAAGAAAATCGGCGAAAGCTGTTTTTATAAAAACGACCAACCGCCATGTTGTATCATTTATTTGACTGGTTTAAAGAAGAGGGCATCAAGTTCCCGGGCAGCGAGCTGTACCGGTTCATATCCTTCCGGGTGGTGCTGGCGGTATTGCTTTCGCTGTTTATTACGATGGTCTATGGCAAAAAGCTGATCCGCCTTTTGCAGCGCAAACAGGTAGGTGAAACGGTGCGTGACCTGGGCCTGGCAGGTGAGCAGCAGAAAAAAGGCACACCGACAATGGGAGGACTGATCATTATTCTTGCCATCATTGTGCCCACTATATTACTGGCAAGGCTTGATACTGTCTATATTATCCTGATGCTTGTGGCCACAGTGTGGTTAGGTATTATCGGGTTTATAGATGATTACCTGAAACTGCGGTCAAAGAAATTGGCGCAGCAGCAGGGTGTGGCCTATAAAAAAGGCGATAAGGATGGGCTGGCAGGCTGGTTTAAAATATTCGGACAGGTGGGGTTGGGCATACTGGTAGGGGCGGTTTTGTATTTTAATTCAGACGTGACTATCTGGCGGGAGTATGAAGGGATACCAAAGGCTGGTGACACAACGGTGATTACCCGTATCGTGAATAATGAGCCCAAGCATTTTGTAGAAACAAAGGAGCCTATTACTACCATTCCGTTTGTGAAGGGTCATGAGTTTAATTACTCCAAGCTGCTGCCGGAGAGCCTGCGGGGTTATACATGGATACTGTACATACTGGTGGTGATATTCATTATTACGGCAGTATCCAACGGATCGAATATTACAGATGGCCTGGATGGGTTGGCTACGGGCACTTCAGCATTGATTGGTGTCTGCCTTGGCATATTTGCTTATGCCAGCGGCAACTTCTTTTTCGCTGACTACCTCAACATCATGTATATCCCCAACCTGGGTGAACTGTCCATATTTATTGCAGCAATGATCGGGGCTTGTGTAGGTTTTTTGTGGTACAACTCTTACCCGGCGCAGGTATTTATGGGAGATACAGGCAGCCTCACGCTGGGTGGCATCATCGCTTCTATTGCCATCATTGTGCATAAAGAATTGCTGATACCTATTTTCTGCGGGGTGTT
>DAOLFO010000085.1:0-11299 GCA_035326305.1 Chitinophagaceae bacterium | reverse complement strand
ACCACATCAATATCTTCGGGGTTTTTCTTCATCCATTCCGGGTTTACCCGTATCACTCCGCCACCGGCTGCTGCCACGCCTGTATAAGCAGGATCGATGATCAGTGTCACTGTTTTCAGGCTGCCGGAATTATACAGGGCCACTTGTTCGGGATAAGTTTTAAAAAAAGTGGCAATCATCCTCTTACCTGTTGTATCGTTAAAGCCTTCCGCTTTGTTAACAAATATCAGCGTGAACCCTTTTTCTGTAATGGTGTCACCGCTGACAGCAGCATGCTGCCGCCCTGGTATATCCGCACCTTCATACTGGGCTGCGGCTACCATACTGGAGCCTGCGCAAAAAGCAACGAAGGCAAATTGAAAAAAACTGTTCATGGTTCCTGGTGGTTTACTTATTTTGATTCGGTTGACAAAGAGTAGGGGAAATCAGTATCAGCCGTGCCTCTTTTTGTATCCGGCGCAGCGCTCATCGAAAAGTCAAGCCGCAGCCCTTTCATTATTTCAAAATGGCTGATCCAGTTTCTGGTATATACCTTGTTATTTACTTTCAGTGATTGCACATACCTATTTTCTTTTGCATTGTCAGGGGCCTGTACTATCAACTGCCTGCCATTTTCCAGGGTTACTGTTATTTTTTTAAATAAAGGAGAGCCCAGTACATACTGATCGGTGCCGGGGCATACCGGGTAAAACCCTAATGCAGAAAATACATACCAGGCAGAAGTTTGCCCGTTGTCTTCATCTCCGCAGTACCCGTCAGGAGCTGATGAATATAATTTATCCATCACTTCCCTTGCCCAGTACTGCGTTTTCCAGGGCTGGCCGGCATAGTTGTACAGGTAAATCATGTGCTGTATGGGCTGGTTACCGTGTGCATACTGGCCCATATTCATGATCTGCATTTCCCTTATTTCGTGTATCACGCCTCCGTAATAGCTGTCATCAAAATGCGGTGGCATGATAAATACAGAGTCAAGCATGGTCACAAATTCTTTTTTGCCGCCCATCAGGTCTATCAGCCCCTGTATATCATGAAACACACTCCAGGAGTAGTGCCAGCTATTCCCTTCGGTAAATGCATCGCCCCACTTCAGCGGGTTGAATGGCGACTGGAATTTTCCATCCTTATTTTTCCCGCGCATCAGCTTATGCTGCGGATCAAACAGGTTTTTATAATTCTGGCTGCGCTTTTTATACAATGCTATCTCTTCCGCCGGCCGGTTCAGCGCTTTGGCCAGTTGGTAAATGGTAAAGTCATCATAGGCATACTCCAGCGTGCGGGCAGCATTCTCATTAATTTTTACATCATACGGCACATAGCCCAGCTCATTATAATACTTCACGCCTTTGCGCCCTACTGCCGTCATGGGGCCTTCATTATTGGCGCCATGCAGCAACGCTTCATACAGCTTATTAATATCGTAACCTCTTAAGCCTTTGATATACGCATCGGCCACCACAGATGCAGAGTTATTGCCAATCATGATATCCGCATAGCCGGGGCTGCTCCATTCCGGCAAAAAGCCGCCCTCTTTATAATCATTGATCAGCCCTTCCTGCATTTCTTTATTAATAGAAGGGTATACCAGGTTGAGAAACGGGTACAGGGCCCTGAACGTATCCCAGAAGCCGGTGCCGCCAAACATATAGCCCGGCAATACTTTTCCATTGTAAGGGCTGTAGTGTACAATATTGCCGCTTCCGTCTATTTCATATAATTTATTTGGGAAAAAAACCATCCGGTACAGGCAGGAATAGAAAGTGCGCAGTTGATCGGTATTGTCGCTTTCCGCCTGCAGGCGGCCCAGTGTTTTATTCCAGGTGTCACGGCCTTTTTGCTTTATTTCATCAAAGCTGTTATTGCCCAGCTCCTGCAGGTTGCGCTCCGCCTGCTCAGCGCTGATAAAAGAAGAAGCCACCCTGGCGTGTACTTTTTCTCCCCGTACTTTAATAGAAAAGCCGACTATGGCGCCGCTGTTTTTATCATTTGACAGCTTCAGGTCATTGCGCAGTATTTCTTTTTCCGTCCAGGTGCCGGCGCTGGTAAATGGCCGGTCAAACTGGATAACAAAATAGTTTTTAAAATTTTTCAGGTTGCCCCTGCTGTATTTGGTGGAGTAGCCGATTATTTTATTTTGAGAAGGTATCACTTCCACATACGATTCTTTATCAAATGCATCCACTACGATGAAGGCGCTGTCTGTTTGCGGAAAGGTAAAGCGAAAGAAAGCGGCCCTTTCGGTAGGTGTGATCTCTGTGGTCACATCATGATCGGCCAGGTATACGCTGTAGTAATAAGGTTTTGCCACTTCTGTTTTATGCGAAAACCAACTGGCCCGCTGCTCCTGCTCCGCTACCGCTTTACCGGTAACGGGCATCAGCGAAAACATGCCGTAATCGTTCATCCACGGTGAGGGCTGGTGCGTTTGTTTAAACCCGCGGATTTTATCTGCGGAGTAGGTGTACTGCCAGCCATCACCGTTTTTGCCGGTTTGCGGTGTCCACAGGTTCATGCCCCAGGGCAGGCCGATGGCAGGATAGGTATTGCCGTTGGAGAGGCTGTATTTGGAGTCGGTGCCCATCAGAGTATTTACATAGTCCACAGGCTCCGTATTCTTTTTTGATTGGGAAAAAGCGGCTGTGTGCAGGCAAAGGCTGAAAATGATAACTGGCAAAAATTGTTTTCTCATGGTTCGTAGTATAATAAATGTATTGCCCAAAGATAAAATAGACCATCCATCTGCAAGCCTAATAGAAATACACCCAATTGTTAACAGATATGCAATAACGGCAGCGCTTCTTTAACTGATAAAACTGCCGGAGCCAAGTGCTCCGGCAGTTGCCCACCCTACTTTATATCCGTCCCTGCTGTTTTTATTTAAACGTGATAACCCGCCATTCACTCATTTGAAATAACCCATTGCCGGCATCGCCTCTTTCTGTGATGTTTACCCGGTAATACTGGTAAGGCGTTTCATTCTCAAACTCAAAAAACCGGGTTTGCTTCCTTCCGCTAAAGCTTTCTCCTGTTCTCGTATCCAGCACTTCCCAGTTGCTGCCATCATTCGACCCCGATAGTGTCCATGTTTTGGGATCCCGTCCGGGTGCATCATTGCCGGATGTGAAAGTATAAGCCCCCAGCACTTCCGGCGTTGAAAAGTGCAACTGAAGCCACAGGTCCGGCGTATAATTAAATGTCAGGTATTTGGTATTGATATCCCCGTCCACCAGCTTGGCAGATACTTCATTCGGGTTAGATGTATTTTCATCTGATACGCTCAGCGTTCCCTTCTTCGTTACGTCCGTTTCTTTACGGATCACATCATCCACCCTGAAATAGGTGATCTGCAGATCCGGATCAATACTGCCCGCTGACGCAGATGCCAGCTTTACCGGCAACAGGTATTTTCCTCCCATCACCAGTTCCTTTGACTTCACTGATATAATCAGCGGATCGGAGGTGGTTTTCCCGGCTTTAATAGAAGAGGTAAGCCCCGAAACGGTATAGCTATCATCCGGCAGCAGCTCATAAGCAGTGCCATTGGCCGTATTATATTCGCTCACCAGCCCTTTTTCAATCTGAAAAGAAAGGCTAATCTCACTGCCCGGCGTTTTCAAACCTCCGTAAGCGGCACCAAAGGAAAACTCATACGGCTCATCCACCAGCATCAGCTTTACGGCGCTCCTGTTTCCTACGGCCTGGGGCATATAAATGGTTTCCTCCTCCGGAATGCTGATGCTGTCCGCCTTGTTGCAGGCTGCTATACCGGCAAAGATGAAAAGCAGCAACGGGATTCGAAGATGTTTATATATTGTATTCATCGCTGTTATTATTTTTTGTTTTAGATAAATGACGATTACCAATGCACGCTTACCAGCCTGTATTCTGCACCATTTGCTTATCCTTCAGCACTTCATTATTGGGTATGGGCCACAAATAATCCCGTTTGTTAAATACGCGGGTCTCCAGCAATGTTTTTTCATAAAAAGCATTGCCGCTGGCTGCCAGGTTCATTCCATAAAACGGGCCGCTGTTGGTTTGCTCCGCAATAAGCCAGCGCCGCGTATCGAAGTAGCGCACATTTTCAAATGCCAGCTCCACTCTTCTTTCCTGGCGTATGGCATCCCGCATGGCCGCCTGTCCGCCCGGCACCGCAATGTTTCCGGGATCTGCGCCGTATTCAGGTATGCCTGCTCTTTTTCTTACCAGGTTCAGATACTTCAGGATATCCGCATTACCGGGATCGTATTCATTCAGCGCTTCCGCATAGTTGAGATAGATATTTGCCAGCCTTAATAATAAAACACTTCTGTCATTTCCATTCAGCGCTACATTCTTACGAACAATGTATCCCGTGGGTGTTACGTCTGAAGTGCTTTGTATGCGGCCGGAATTTCCGTTAAACTCCATGATAGTAATAACCGGGGTGGGGCTGGAATACTGGTTGAGCCAGTAGCTCCTGTTGTAAGTAACTCCCACATAAAACCGGGGCTCCCTGTTTATCCACTGGTTAAAAGTGGAGCGGGCCTGCACATCAAACGGGGCTTTGAAATCAGAAAAGCCGGCTTCCTGGTAGCCTGACCCGGCATCGGTTATTGGCAATCCGTTGGCCATGAAGTAAGCATCCACCATTGTTTGCGTAACGCCCAGTGCACCGCCGCCCTGTGTCTGGCTGGGAAAGCCCACATGCTTGGGCGTCCTGTCATACTGTGAGTAGTTGGTGGAGCGGGTGCGGGCAAATATCCATTCCTTATTCCAGTCCTGCAGCACCACATTCTTGCAGGAGAGGTAAGCCTGCTGAAAAGGATCAGCGTTAGGCTCTGCATACAGATCATACACGGCAGGTACAAATTCATCAATAAACGCTTTATGTGCATCTGCAGCAGTCTTCCACTTGTTTTGATCATACGCCTGGCTGATGAGCACAGCGCCATCAGGGTTTTTCATGCTGGCATACTGCGTATTGCCATTGAAAAGTGGGCTTGCTGCCAGGTGCAGCGCCTCTGCCTTGTACGCTTTTACAATGCCTTTTGTCATCCTTCCCCATTGCTGGCTGAGCGGCTGCACACCCAGGTCGGTATAAGCGGCATCCATCTCTGAGGTGATAAAGCTTATACATTCATCAAAAGTACTCCTGGGAAGCTGGAGATCCTCTGCCGGCGCTTCAAAATCAAGCATGTCTTCGCCAATGATGATCACCGGCCCGTACAGGCGGACAAGATAGAAATAATACAGTGCCCTTAATGCCCTTGCTTCTGCCTTGTATACTCTTTTTATTTCTGTATTTACTTCTGCCGGGTTGGCATTATCTATATGCTTAATAAAAAAAGTAGCATTGCGGATAGCCCTGTAGTAGTTTCGCCAGAATGTATTGACCTCTCCGTCGGTATAGGTCCAGGTGCTGTTGTTCAGCCTGCCACCGTAGTTAAAGTCCCAGTTATACTTTGCTTCATCCGATCCGCCTGTCCATGTGCCGGAGTTTTGGTTTACCACAAACCGCTGGGAAAATTCATTGGGTATGGCGTTGTAGATATTAGCCAGAAATTTATCTGTGTTTTCCCTCGACTGAAATATTTCATCCGTTGTCAAAATATCGTCCGGCACCTGGTCCAGGTATTTTTTGCACGATGCGGTAAACAAAACCGGCAGCAGGGCAAGCAGGTAAATAAATTTTTTCATTGCAGTTTCTTTTATAGTTTGTCTTGCATTTTTTAATGAAAGGGTTAGAAATTGGCCTGTACGCCCAGCGACAGTGTACGGGTATTGGGATAGAGTGCCCCGTTGTTGGTATTCAGCTCAGGATCCCACAGCTTGAATTTGCTCCAGTAAAAAAGGTTTACACCCTGTATATATATCCTGGCATTTTTTAATCCCAGTTTGCTGAATGAGCCCTTTGGCAGGTTGTAGCCAAAATCAATTGTTTTCAGGCGCACAAAATCAATATCCTTTACCCACCAGGTGCTGGCCACGCTGTTGTTGGCATTTTCCACATTGCCATGCGCCAGCCTTGGATAGAAAGCGTTAGGGTTGGGATTTTCAGGTGTCCAGCGGTCTTTTGCAATAGCTAATAAATTGCTCCGCTCTGCGCCAATGCTGTTGTTAAACGGAATGATGCCATCCCCGCTCAGCAGCCGGTCAGCACCGGAAGTACCCTGGAAGAAGGCGCCGATATAAAACTGCTTCCAGCTAACATTAAAGCCGCCGCCGAATATAACATTGGGCACATCACCATTCCCGATCCTCGTTCTGTCCAGCGCATTAATCAGGCCATCACCATTCAGGTCTTTATATTTAATATCGCCTACCCGCGGATTGCCCATTGTTTGCAGCGGGCTGTTGTCAATTTCATGCTGGCTCTGAAACAGTCCCAGCGCCACATATCCAAACCTGGATAATACATTCACGCCTCTTGTTTCCATATAGGGATAGGGCTGCACCGGGCTGTCGTTTTCAATGATCATATCCCGGTTGTGCGTAAGCGTAGCGCGGAAATCCCAGGTAGTGGCGCCCAGCTTTACAGGAGTGGTCTCCACTGTCAGGTCAACGCCTTTATTGGTAATCACACCCAGGTTGCCAAAAGGATTATTGTTCAGGCCCACGTAGTCAGGCAGGTTGCCGCGGTTCAGAAAAACCCCGGTGCGTTTTTCGTTGAAAAAATCAAGCGTCACCGAAATATGGGAGTTCAGTGTTTTAAACTCCACTCCAAAGTTTTGCTTATGCGATTTTGACCAGGCTACATTGGATCCATAATCAGAAATGGCAACCCCGCCAAAGCTGGTTTCCTGGTTTCCATACCCGAAAATATATCCGCTGGCATTACTGTTCACCAGTGTCAGAAATCCGAATCTTCTTCCGCCGCTTCCTGAACCGATAAAGCCATTAGAATAACGCAGCTTTAAAAACTGCAGCACATGGCTCACCGGGGTGAAAAACTCTTCATTAGACACTACCCAGCCTACTCCAAATGAAGGGAAAAACCCATAGCGGTTTTTGGGAGCAAAATTTTCAGAACCGTTATAGCCAAAATTAAATTCTCCAAAATATTTATTGCTGTAGGAATAGGTAGCCCTGCCTGCCAGTCCCTGCGTGCGGAAGGGAAGCGAAGAAGCCAGGTCGGTGGCAAAAGCATATATCTCTTCCCTGCGGTTGTACAGCACCATTGCTGTGATATGATGGTTAGGGTTAAAAATATCCCTGTCATAATTTACAGAGGCCTCCAGGTAATTTTTCCGGTTGGCATCATTGGCTCTTGAGTAGCCCAGGTTTTCCGCACCTTCCCGGATAATGGTCAGGTTGAGTGAGCCATCGGGGTTATAAGGGTTGCCCCTGTCTATCTGGTAAGAGCTCCTGTCGCGGGTACGGTTGATGGTATGTGAATTCCATGCATCAAAAGAATAAAGTACAGAGGCAGAAAGCCCCGGTGTGATTCCTTTCAGGTCCTGTGTAATGCGTGCATTGGAATACACCTGGTTGCTGGCGGTGTTGATATATCCCCGTTGCGTAAGCAACCCATACGGGTTAGGCTGCGCATCCAGCGACTGGTTGACGGCCGGCAGCAAATTGCCGGGATACATGACAGGGTAAAGCACCGGGTGTGTCTGCATTACGCGGTTGAATGCTTCCTGCGGGTTGGTACCGGGCGTATTCAGGTTGGTGATATAGCCCTGTATGCCCAGCTCAAACTTGGTGGTCTTTGTCCAGTTCATGTTCACATTAGAGGTGAAGTTGTACCGCCTGAACCGGGTATCTGCATCATAAGTTTGAAGGCCATCCGTTTTCAGCAGGCTGCTTTCTTCATAATAAGCCAGGCCTACATAATAATTAGCATTATCAGAGCCGCCCCTGGCACTGAAGTTGGCCCTCCTGTTTTGCGCCACATTGGTAAAGATGGTTTTCATCCAGTCCACATTCGGGTACAGGTAAGGCTGGTTGCCCGCCAGCGTGCTGTCAATATAGTCCTGCGAATAAGCGGGAAGATTACCGCTTGCAATCAGCGCTTCATTGCGCAGCTCCATATATTCTTCCGCATTAGTCAGCTCCGGCTTTTTGGTAAAGGAAATAATGCCCTGGTTGTAGTTAAACATCAGTATCGGCTTAGAGGCCCGGCCCCGCTTGGTGGTAATGAGCACCACACCATTGGCGCCTGCCACACCATATACCGCCGTGGCAGAGGCATCTTTCAGAATAGTAAAAGAGGCAATATCTTCCGGATCAAATGCATTAATGTCACGGCCCATCACACCATCCACAATGATTAAGGGGGCAGCGCTATTATTTCCAAAGGTGGAAATACCGCGTATCCACAAATCGGCGCCATTAGAGCCGGGAAGACCTGTACGCTGCACGCCAATCAACCCTGCAATGCGGCCGGACAGCGCTGCGCTCAGGTTGGCTACCGGCGTTTTTATTTCTTCCACATTTACAGATGACTGGGCGCCCACCAGGCTTATTTTACGCTGCTGCCCAAAGCCCACCACCACTACATCGTTCAGGCTGCCTACCTCGGGCTCCAGCGTTACTTCCATCTCAATGCGGTCACGAAGCACCCACGAATAATTTTTGTAGCCCACATGGCTGGCCTGCAGCGAATCCCCTTTTACGGCCTCGATGGAGAAAAAGCCGTTTTCATTGGTGGTTACCCCTTTTTGTGTCCGGAGGTTCTGTACGTTCACACCAGACAGCGCCGCATTGAGCGGGTCCCTGATGGTACCGGTAATGGTAATGGTCTGCGCCGAAGCGCCCCACAGGCAGCACCATAAGAGACAGGTAAAACTGAATTGCAGCAGTCTTTTTTTAGCAGTCATTTTTTTAGTTTTGGTTGAGTAATGCAGTTGCAGAAACATCCCGTTCCCTCCTGCCCCGCAGAACAGGCGCCGGGAATTATAGCTTTATAAAAATATTCACCAGTTCCTACCGATGGTATTAACAGAAGTCAAACAGAGTGTTAACGGAAGCATAACGATTAAGTAATTTGCGGCCTGTCACTTATCTTTAATCCACACATTTTATCTTGTGCGATCCGCCATCAGACTATACAAAACCGTTGCGATACTCAGCTTTGTGATACTGGCCGCCGTACAGTTTTTCCTGGTTTACAATACCTACCGGCTCAAGGATGAGCAGCATTACTTTGAAGAAAAAGAAGCGATCAACAATCTTTACCGGCAAAGTGTGGCTAATGATAAAATTTTTCCCGGCGGGCAGGCTATTCTTGATAAATACCTGAAAGGAAACATCCGGTTGTTAGAGGAGCTGTACGCCACTGATAAAAGAGGCTTTTCCCAATTAAGCAAAAAAGTTTGCGACAGTATTTTTACCGACCTGCGCCGGCACCATACGCTTGACAGCCTGGTGCAGCAATACAAGGAAGCCATTGACTACAAAGGCTCCCTGCACTGGCTGTCCCTTTTAGAGGGCATTGCTATTACTTTTGACGGCAGCACTTATATACCGCTGTTTCAGCTAAAAGAAGTATCTGAAAAAGGATTGAAAGCCCAGAATAATGAAGGCGTCATTGCAGGCAGCCTGTCTTCGCCTGATAAAACGAATTTGGTAACGGCCGTTACCGTCAGCAGCCCTACTGCCTATTCCAACCGTATTACATTCAGCCTGTATGCCGACTCTCCCTACCGGATGCTGATGGTATTTAAAAAAATGCTGCCGGTGCTGCTGCTGGCGCTGTTTTCCATTTTTTGCGTGGCTGCCATATTTTACCTTACTTTCCGCAACTGGGTAAAGCAGAAAAAGCTGGCGGAAATGAAATCTGATTTTGTAAACAGCATCACACATGAGTTCAATACCCCGCTTGCCAGCATTATTGTAGCCAATAAAAGCCTGCAGAATGAAAAAATAATGGAAGACAGGCAGAAAGTATTGTCACTGACGGCTGTGATTCACCGGCAGTCGCAGCGGCTTAAGGCCCTGTTTGGCCAGGTGCTGGACCTCACCCTGATGAACGCTTCCAGCCTGCAAAAAGAAGAAGTGGTCATTGAAGATATGCTGGAAGAAATCATTACCGACTACCGGATACTGATACAGGACAATAATGTATCTGTCAATTATCTTAAAAAAATTCCCGGGCATAAAGTAGCGCTTGACCGGTTTTGGGCAACCACGATGATCATCAACCTGCTGGACAATGGGATAAAGTATAATAACAACCGGCAGAAAGTATTAAGCATATTTACCAAAGAAGCAGATAAAAAGCTGGAAGTGCATATAGCGGACAATGGCATCGGGATACCCGAAGAAATAACGGGGCAAATCTTTGATAAATTTTACAGGAGCACAAAAAACATGGAGAGCAATGCCACCAACGGGCTGGGGCTGGGGCTCTTTTATGTGCGGCAGTGTGTGAATGCGCATGGATGGGAAATAGCGGTCCGTTCGGCAGAGAAAGAAGGCTCCGAATTCATCATTTATATACCCATAGCGTAATTTATTGTGATATGGCCGGTAAATGGCTGACATAATTATCATTTTGCATGAAGCACCATATTCTTTTAGTGGAAGATGAGCAGGACCTGGGGCATGTGGTATCGGAGTACCTCCAGGTGATGGATTTTTTGGTGACGTGGCAAAAGACAGCCGAAGAAGCATACGCATCTTTTTGCAGCAAGCCCGGCCAGTACCATATACTTATTATAGATGTGCAGTTGCCGGGCTCTAACGGTTTTGAGCTGGCACAGCGGGTTATTAAAATAAATCCGGGCATCCCTTTCCTGTTTCTCACGGCACGTAATGAAAAAAAGGATCGCCTGTTCGGGCTGAAGATAGGAGCTGATGATTATATCAATAAGCCCTTTGACATTGATGAGCTGGTGCTGCGCATCAGGAACATTATACGGAGAAATAATACTGCCGGCACAAGCGGCAACAGCCTCACTGTCGGGGATATCACCCTGCATAAGGATGTTCTTAAGCTCTCTATAGCCAATGCCAAAAAGGACATATCCCTCACCCCGCGGGAAGCCCAGTTGCTGGAGTATTTGTTTTTAAATAAAAACCGGGTGGTAAAAAGGGAGGAAATACTGATAAATCTTTGGGGGGAGAACGATTATTTTGCCGGCCGCAGCCTTGATGTTTTTATCTCCCGTATCCGGAAGCAACTGGCCACCTCGAAGCATATCAAAATAGAAAATGTGTATGGCGTAGGCTTTATCTTTAGCTGCAAAGATGAAAACCCTGCTGCATAGAGGAATAATTATAACTTAACTGTCTGTATTAAAAATAGGGGTACTTACATGTTGCCGATGCCGTTGTCGTTGGTATAGGCCGGTAGCCCGCTCACCGTACTCTT
>DAOLFO010000436.1:0-2263 GCA_035326305.1 Chitinophagaceae bacterium | reverse complement strand
GGAGCCTGTGCAGGAATGGGGGCCAGGTATTTTTCAGCCAGCGCTTTTATATCTGCCAGTTTAACATTGCCGGATATGACCACCACACAATTATTAGGTGCATAATAGGTTTTGAAGTAAGCTTCCAGGTCCGACTGCTTCCAGTTTTTCATATCATCTTCATAGCCGATGACCGGCCAGTGATAGGGGTGCTCCTGAAAGGCCTGTGCGGTTACGGACTGCAGCAGCAATTCCCAGGGGGAGTTTTCAAGGCCCGTGCTTCTTTCGCTGAGCACCACGCCGCGTTCGCTTTCCACCATTTTGGGGTCAATGCTAAGGCTGGCAATGCGGTCGCTCTCCAGGTCAAACATCACTTCGGTGGCCGAAGAGGGGAACCAGTCGGTATACACGGTCACATCTTCGCGGGTATAAGCATTGTTGGCGCCACCGTTAAACTCCATAACCCGGTCAAATTCTTTAGGGCCATATTTTTTGGCGCCATTAAACATCATGTGCTCAAAAAAATGCGATAGCCCGGTGATACCCTGGTGCTCATTGCGGGAGCCCACCCGGTAAAACAGGTACATATTGGCATTGGGGATGGAATGGTCTTCCACCACAAAAAACTTCATCCCGTTTTGCAGGGCAAAGGTTTGTACATCTGCTGCGGTCATTTGTGCCCGGGCATGGGCGGCAACCGCCAGCAGGAGGAAAGAAATGACAGATTTTTTCATATTATGCCTCATTAATGGCGGTAAAGCTAAGGGAATGAAGGTTTTCCTGATGCACGTTCGTGTAAAATACAGGCGGCAGGAGAAGATATTCTTTTGGCCTGAAAAGTATTTTTTTATACTTTTGCCGTCCTTTAAGAAGAGAATGGCCCCGTAGCTCAACTGAATAGAGCATTTGACTACGGATCAAAAGGTTTCAGGTTTGAATCCTGACGGGGTCACAAAGTGCGTATTCAAAATACGCACTTTTTTATTTTCCTCTCATCATTCCGGTGCAGATCAAAACGATTTTCAGGCCTGTTTCCCGGTATGATGCTCCTTCCAGGTTAGCCTTCGCATCAATGTGACAAAAGTAACAGGCGGATACGCAACCAGCATCGTATTTTGCAGGCACAGGTATTGTTCCGGTAAAACCGGCAAAGATTTTTTCACTAAACTCATCCCTGAATAGCAATAATGAAAAAACAGCAATGAAATATCTACTCCCGGCTACCGGCATCATAGCCGGAGCTGTGGCAGGTTATTTGTACTGGCTATGGGTGGGTTGTGAAAGCGGCAGGTGCCTGATTACTTCCCGGCCATGGAATAGTACCCTGTACGGCGCCCTGATGGGCGGGCTGCTGTTTTCATTGTTTATTAAAACAAAAAAACAAAAATGACATTCAGTGAGATGATCCGGTCTGATAAGCCAGTGCTGGTTGATTTTTATGCTACCTGGTGCGGCCCCTGCCGTACTATGACCCCGGTGCTGGAAGAGCTGAAGCAGCGTATCGGCAATGCCGCCCGCATTATTAAAATAGATGTAGATCAGTCGCCGCAGGCAGCGGCTGCCTATGGCATACAGGGAGTGCCTTCATTTATACTTTTTCAGCACGGGCAAATAAAATGGCGCTCATCCGGTGTGCTGCCTGCTGGTGTGCTGGAGCAGCAGATCCGCTTGTTGCTGTAGGTTGATTATTGCGGAAATGATGTAATTTCGGTGCTACGCTAATCAATTCTACTAAAAAAAACACCAGCTCATGAACAGCCAGCTATTTGATGCCCGGTATGGCACTCATTATACACAGCTATTAGCACAGGAAGGATTTAAGGGGCTTATGCTATCCGCCCAGGCAATTTTTGATCAGAAAGAAGTGGTTTTTTCTACATTGCTGCAACCGGCTATTGACAAACTTCCTCCTCAACCAACTAATCTTAAAAGCAGGGACATCTCCCAATTTTTTGATCCGCGTGAGTTTGAAAAAGCAGGTAATATGCTGCTGCTGATGTACGATTCTTTGCAGCAGGAACTGAAAACGAATCCCGGCATTATGGAAACCGAGTACCCGGCTATGATTGCCGCCTGCAACACCCAGTTCACTACCTGGCACAGCTGCTATAACGATAAGTATGACCGGATACTGGAACTCTACCAGGCTTTATTGCTTTCCGAATCCCTTAAAAAATAAACGGACAACAGATACCTTTCGTCCAAAGCTTATTTTTACAACATGGCTTCAGGCAAAAAGAAACTGGTGGTGCTGACCGGTGCCGGCATCAGCGCAGATAGTGGC
>DAOLFO010000435.1:0-2265 GCA_035326305.1 Chitinophagaceae bacterium | reverse complement strand
GAAGGGGTTGCCAAACTTACCCGCATAGATGGTGAGGACGATACCCAGCAAATGAAACAGGAAAGCAGCGATCAGCAATCTTTTCATCCCGATAATATCAACAATCATCCCGCCGATAATAACTGCCAGCGGAAATCCCCAGAAGGCCGTGGAGGCAATAACTCCTAACTCTGCTTTATCTAAACCAAAATCAACCCCCAACTGACCTAAGATACCTGCACGGATTCCAAATGAAAGCGATGTAACTAACAGTGCCAGGCAACTGGCTGTAAAGAGCTGTGATCTGTTCAGAGCATGCATACCGTTATTTTATTAAATTTAATTTTTGCAAAGGCTAAATGTACTATTTTTAGACGCACATTAATATACCATCAAAACTTTTTTAATTCACAGGAATTATCACAAACGTTTGAGATGATTAACAGAAAACTACGCATGGGCATGATCGGTGGGGGCCCCGGCGCATTTATCGGCGCTGTACACCGTATCGCTGCTGCATTAGACGGCGAAACAGAGCTGGTATGCGGCGCCTTCAGCAGTGATGAGGAAAAGTCAAAGCAAACCGGAAAGGAGCTCAACCTGTCACACGAACGGGTGTATGGATCATATAAAGAAATGATCCGGGCAGAAAGCCAGCTCCCGCCGGATAAGCGAATGGATTTTGTCAGCATTGTGACGCCTAACCATGTGCATTATGAGCCCGCCAGGCTGGCACTGGAGCAGGGCTTTGATGTGGTGCTTGACAAGCCGCTTGCCTTTAACCTGGAAGAAGCAAAAAAGCTCAGGGAAATTGCGGACAGGAGCCAGCTTTATTTCTGCCTTACACATACCTACACCGGCTACCCGATGATAAAGGAAGCAAGGCAGCAGGTGCTGAGCGGCAAGTTTGGAAAAATCAGGAAAATATATGTAGACTACCCGCAGGGATGGCTGAGCACTTTCCTGGAAAGCGGAGATAACAAGCAGGCATCCTGGCGCACCGATCCTTCCCGCAGCGGCATCGCCGGTGCCATGGGCGATATAGGCACGCATGCGTTTAACCTGGCGGAATATGTAACCGGGCTGAAAGTAACAAAGCTCTGTGCAGATATAAATACAGTAGTTGAGGGCAGAAAGCTGGATGATGACGGCGCTGTATTATTAAAATTTGACAATGGCGCCAGCGGCCTGCTCTTTGCCACCCAGGTGGCTGCCGGAGAAGAAAACAATACCAAGATAAGGGTGTATGGAGAAAAAGGCGGCCTGGAGTGGAAACAGGAAGAAGCCAATACATTGCTGGTAAAATGGCTGGACCGGCCTGCAGAAATATTCAGAACCGGGAATGCTTACCTCAGCAGCTATGCGCAGCATAATACAAGAGTACCACCGGGACACCCGGAAGGTTATCTTGAAGCCTTTGCCAATCTTTACCGCAACTTTGCATTATGTGTGAAAGCACGCATTGCCGGGGCTGAACCTAAACCGGAGTGGCTTGATTTTCCGGGGGTGGAAGAAGGAGTGAGAGGCATGGCCTTTGTAGAAAAAGTAGTGGAGAGCGGAAAGAGCGATAAGAAGTGGCTGGAGTTTGAGGAATGAGAAATGTGTGTGGGTATTATTAATTACTAATTCTTAATTGCTAATTAAAAATTAAGAATTAATAATAGTGAGCAGTGAGATTTTTTGATTTTTACCTTTTGATTTTTTAAAGATCTTTTGCTATGACTACGATTAAAGGGCCGGGAATTTTCTTAGCTCAGTTCCTGGGCGATAAGGCGCCGTTTAATAACCTGCGGTCTATTTGCCTGTGGGCAGAATCGCTGGGCTTCCAGGCGGTACAGTTGCCTACTTCCGATCCGCGGGTGATGGATTTGCAAAAAGCGGCGGAAAGTAAAACTTATGCTGATGAAATAAAAGGCATCGTGAATGAATGCGGGCTGGAAATAAGCGAGCTGTCCACCCACCTGCAGGGGCAACTGGTGGCAGTACATCCCGCTTACGATGATCTCTTTGACGCTTTTGCTCCCGATACGGTAAAGAAAAATCCCCGGGCCCGTACAGCATGGGCCGTTGAGCAAATGAAATATGCGGCCAAAGCTTCACAGCACCTGGGGCTGAATGCACATGCTACTTTTAGCGGCTCCCTGCTCTGGCATACCTTTCACCCCTGGCCGCAGCGCCCGGCCGGACTGGTGGAAGAAGGCTTCCGGGAATTAGCGAAAAGGTGGCTGCCTATCCTCAACGATTTTGATGAATGCGGAGTGGATGTGTGCTATGAAATACATCCCG
>DAOLFO010000434.1:0-2282 GCA_035326305.1 Chitinophagaceae bacterium | reverse complement strand
ACTGGCAGCAGGCGTTCTGAGTTGCGCATCTGCGGCAAAAAACAGCAGGCCGGCAGTGGCAGTAAATAGTATTTTTCTCATTATTGAATATTTGTGCAACAAAGGTAGGGAAGAGTGCATAAGAAAAAACGGCGGCAGGTTCCTCATTTTTCTGTGATAAAATCCTGTCACTACTAATGTGTTGGCCGTTCATTTTGACAGCGCGGCTCTTTTGTTTGAATCATAGGGCAGTTATAGCTTTTACAAAACAAAAGAAGCTACCACAAAAGAGCCGGTAGTTTGATTATAGTGCGATATTCCTGTATCAGCCCGCCTCTTTCCTGCTCTGCAGCTTTTTTAGCGCCGGAAGAAGCGCTCCGCATTCTGATAGTATATTTTTTCTTTTATGGCGGAGGGTATAAAGTCTAATGTATCTATTGCACGGATTGCTTTTTCAATATCGCCATTATCAGAACCAAACAGGAGTTGTTCTTCCAGGCCTGCATCCATAAATGCCTGCATGATCAGGCTGAATCTGTCCGCAGGTACAATATCAGGATTTGAAATAACCGATATATCAGCGTACACCTGCCTGTGCTCCTGCATGATGGCGATAGCTTCCTTATAATACTGATCACCGGCATGCATGATCCATATTTTCAGCCGGGGAAATTGTTTTAATACAGGCAGCAGCAATGCCGGGTTACCCATTTCCGGGCTAAAATCCGGGCAGCCATGATCAGGGCCTGCCCCACCTGTATGAATGCCTACAGGCAAACTGTACTTATCGGCCAGCCTGTAGTAGGGAAACAGCAGCGTGTCGGCAGGGGAGATGCCATAATACTGGCTCAGCACTTCGCCCATGAAATCAATTTGCCGTTCGTTTATCTGCTGCTCCACCCAACCGGTATCCGGCCATGCCGCTCCGTTTGCAAAACAAGGCTGCAGGCTGTACGGCACTTTGCCGCCCGGGCAGGGAAACAGCAGCCCGTAAAGCATTTCTGTAGCCGGCTGTTGCCGGTAGCTGTGTTGCAGATCCCAGGATGTGCTGAGGGCAATTTTATATACACCGGCTTTATGCAATGTTTGCATTTGCAAAGCGGGATCTTTGCTGCCATGAAGATGCACATCAAAGATCCGGGTTGTTTTAGTATGGCAACCGGCAAGCAGGCACCCTAAAAACGAACCGGCCAATAAAAAACTTATTCTCATTGCTGACAGGTTGTATATCGGTTGGTTAATTTCATAAAATTGATAAATTTTTCCGGGATTTATGCAATGCGGTATTGCAGGAAATTCAGTACCTGGGAACAGAGATTGGGGCATAGCTTATGGCCAGGCCGGGAATTGCGCATCACATTTGCCAGGCATCGAAGTTCTGCAACACTACAAAGAATGGAAACAGCCAACTTTGATATGCCTGCCGCAATAGGTTTATACCAGCCAACTTAATCTGGCCTTGGCTCTTAAAAGAGAGAAGAACAGGGAAACTCTTTTACATTATTTAAAGCGCACTTATTTTCCCCAGCAGCTTTTCTGCCAGCTTGCTGTCAAGCGGCTTCAATTCATTATGCATGGCCGTAGCGTTGCTTTTATCTTTAAGCTGAATATATACCAGCCCGCTGTAATAGCGGCAAAGCGCATTTTTATTATCTGCGGCAATCCCTTTCCGGAAAGTGGCCAGGGCTTCTGTGTTTTTACCTGTCATGTATTGTGCATAGCCCATTTCAGTATAGGCGGCCGTAATTTTGCTGTCTAACTCCAGCGCTTTGCTCAGCGCAGGTATGGCATCGCTGTACTGTCCTTTTTCATTATAGCACCAGCCCAGTCCAAAATGGGAGCCGGCGCTTCTGGAATTGTTCTGAACAGCTTTTTTGTAGTTTTCAATGGCATCATCCACCCTGGCCGGGCTGTAATTGCGGCGGTATACATCGCCTATGCCTTTATAAGCCGTTCCGTTTTGCGGTGTTATCCGCAGGGCATTGCGGTAGGCGGCAATAGCCGAATCGTTCTTTTTTTGCTTGTAATAGGCAAAGCCAATTTCGTTGTAAGTAGATGTTTTTTCTTCTATGCTGATAGCTTTCCTGAGCCAGTACAGGGCATTACTGAAATCTTCCGTAGCATTATAGATATACCCGAGGTTATAGCAGGCCCCTTCGTTATAAGCATCTTTCTCCACACATTTTTTATAGGCTTCAATGGCCTGGGGATAGTTCTTCATGTTCTGATATATCTCCCCTTTTTGCTTATAGGCCAGTGCATAGGATGGACTGATGGCAAGCGCTTTATCAATACTGGCCAGC
>DAOLFO010000433.1:0-2293 GCA_035326305.1 Chitinophagaceae bacterium | reverse complement strand
ACCGGCAATTTTTAATTCTTTAATTATTAATTATTTAGACTCTCTCATATTTCTTCATTTCCGCTGGTTAACATTTTGATACCTATATGTAAACGGTTGCATACCGCCTTCCGCAAAATCAGATACTAAATTGGATTTGGAATTTTGCCGGGTTTTATGCCTTGCGAAATCAGCCTGCCGCCTGGCAGGAAAAATGATTGCTGTCTGTATTGAAACTGGTCTGCAGGGCCGGGGAGCACTTCCCTGACCGCTCTTCCCATTCATTTACGGCATTTCATTTTTTCAGGCAGCATGGCTGCTGAAGCAGCAGGTCTTTTGCCGAAGGCCCGGAGGTTAGCCGGCAGTTTATTAAATATTATACGATAACAAATTTGCCAAGACATGAAAAAAACTAACTGCTTAACAGGTGGTGCGCTGGTGGTCAGCCGCCTCTGTCTTTTTTTCTGCTGGGGCCTGGCGATTGCATGGCTGCTGCCGCAGAAAGCGTGGGCGCAGCCAAAAGGCAGCAAAACAATCAGCGGCACCGTGTATAACCAGGAAGGCGCTCCGCTGGCCGGTGCTTCTGTTGCTGTAAAAGGGGAAACAGCGGCCCGCACTACTACGGATATGAATGGAAACTTTACGGTGTCTGTTCCGGCTGCCACTACGGCGCTGGTTATTTCTTACGTGGGCACTACACCGCAGGAGGTAAGCATTGTTAATCAAACGATGGTCACTGCCACTTTGCAGGTGGCTGATATACGGATGAGTGAAGTAGTGGTGGTGGGTTATGGTAAAATGAAAAAGACTGACCTGAGCAGCGCACAGGTTTCTATCTCAGAGCAGGACATGAATAAAACAGTAAATGCCACGCTGGACCAGGCCATACAGGGGAGGGCAGCCGGTGTATACGTAACGCAAAACTCCGGGCAGCCCGGCGGTGGCATTTCTGTAAATATCAGGGGTATCAGCACACTCACAGGCACTACGCAGCCTTTGTATGTAATAGATGGTGTGCAGATACAGCCCGACCTGGCCGGCAGCAGCAATGATGGCCGCTTTGGCTCATCCAATGCGCTGGCAGGCATCAACCCTGCGGATATTGAATCCATTGAAATATTGCAGGGCCCCTCTGCCACGGCCATATATGGTACAAGGGCAACCAATGGTGTGGTGCTCATCACCACTAAAAAAGGACGTAAGAACCAGAAGATAAAATTCTCTTATGGCTTTCTCGGCACTTTGCAGGATAAGCCGGAGCAGCTCACCACGCTCAACCTGCAGCAATGGGCCACGATGAAGAATGTGAGCGATTCCATTTTAGGGTTTACGCCAAATATTTCTTTGTCCGACCCTTCTGTATTGGGTGAAGGCACTAACTGGCAAACGGCCATGTTTAAAAGAGCGCCCATGTTCAAGCACCAGTTGAGCGCCACCGGCGGTACAGAGCGCACCACCTTTTACGCTTCCGGAGAATACTTTCAGCAGGAAGGTGTGGCGGTTGGTTCTGACTTCAACCGTTATTCATTTCGCCTCAATATAGATAACCAGACTACCAGCTGGCTGAAGCTGGGCGCTTCCTTCAATGCATGGGGCACTAAAGAAAAGGTGTCTACCACCAACGAAGATGTGATACGTGATGCACTGACAACAGCGCCCAACCTGCCGGTAAAAAATCCCGATGGTAGCTGGGCCGGCGCCACAACGGTGGAGTTTGGCTCCAATGCACAGTATGCTCCCCGCAACCCGATTGCAATGGCCAGCATTATCCGTAACTTTTTAGACAGGGAAGGTATACTGGGCGGCGCCTATGCGGAAGTAAAATTTTTAAAGCACTTTACTTTCCGTACCAGCTTTGATGGTAATAAAGATTCCAAGCTCGCTTTTACGCATACACCTGAGTTTTTCTTTGGCCTGAATAATAATAACCCGCAGGCGACATTATTTATGGAATCCGGAAAGAATTACTACTGGAACTTCAACCAGCTTGTCCGGTATGAGCGCAGCCTCGGCAAGCGTGGCCAGCACTGGCTGGGTGCTATGGTGAGCCATGAAGCGCAGGAGTGGGCATATGAAGGCACGCCGCAGATGTATAATTATGTTACTAAAAATAAATCAGGTATTCCCTATAAAGGTTCCGGTGCGCTGGAGTCATACCTCGGCCGGGTCAATTATTCTTATGATGATAAATACATCGCACAGGTGGCAGTGCGTGCCGATGGCTCAGCAAATTTCACCGAAGAAAACCGCTGGGGTTATTTTCCTTCTGCTTCCATAGCATGGCGGGGATCTAAAGAAAAAATTCTTGAAAATG
>DAOLFO010000084.1:0-11568 GCA_035326305.1 Chitinophagaceae bacterium | reverse complement strand
ACAAGGGCTATATCGGCGTGATCACCATGTTTGGCAAATACCGCCGTATCGTAAGACCTGGTCTGAATATTAAAATACCTGTGCTGGAATCAGTAGCAAAAAGAGTATCTATTCAAAACCGCTCAGTAGAGCTGGAGTTCCAGGCTGTAACACAGGATCAGGCCAATGTATATTTCAAAAGCATGCTGCTGTATTCTGTACAGGACGAATCGGAAGAAACGATTAAGAAGGTGGCATTCAAATTTATCTCTGACCGGGATCTGATGCAGGCGCTGATTAAAACGATTGAAGGAAACGTACGCTCCTTTGTGGCTACCAAGCGGCAGGCCGAAGTGCTGGGGCTGCGCCGGGAAATAGTGGAGTATGTAAAAGTGGAAGTAGACCAGAGCTTGGCCGACTGGGGCTATCACCTGCATGACCTGCAGATCAACGATATTACTTTTGACAAAGTGATCCTGGACTCGATGAGCAAGGTGGTGGCATCAAACAACCTGAAGGCGGCGGCAGAAAACGAAGGCCAGGCATTACTTATTACTAAAACCAAGCAGGCAGAGGCCGATGGTAACTCTATTAAAATATCTGCCGAAGCAGAAAAAGAAGCGGCCCGGCTGCGCGGGCAGGGGGTGGCGCTTTTCCGTAAAGAAGTGGCAGCCGGTATGACAGAAGCTGCCGAACAGATGAAGCAGGCCAACCTGGATACCAACGTCATCCTGTTTAGCATGTGGACAGAAGCAATCAAGAATTTTGCAGAATATGGCAAAGGCAACGTCATCTTCCTTGATGGCAGTGCGGAAGGTATGGAGGCTACAATGAAGCAGATACAGGCGCTGATGGTACGGCAGGCAGGCACAGGCGCCTGATGCATTGTTAAATAACTCTAAAAGCTAAGGCGGTATACAAGGTACCGCCTTTTTTTTCGTTCATTCGGGTGTTATTCAGGGCTGTTGATAAGAATAGAAAAAGGATTATAAGCCTTGTCTTACATTTATGCACCTAAAGAAGAAAATCTATGTTTGACCTGTTACAGATCACTGACTCCCTTACCAATAATATTGCTCCCGGGATAAAAGAAGGTGAAACCATCCGGTTTTTCGACCTGCTGTACATGGGGGGCTGGGTTATGGTACCGCTGGGGCTGATGTTTTTGCTGGTGATCTATTTCTTTGCGGAGCGCCATATTGCTATACGGCAGGCGTCCCGGATTGACAGCAATTTTATGAACATTATCCGCGATCATATTATCAGCGGAAATGTAACGGCGGCCCGCAGCTTTGCAAAAAATACCAATAACCCCGTGGCCCGCATCATTGATAAGGGTATCCAGCGTATTGGCAAGCCAATAGACAGCATAGAAAAAAGCATGGACAATATCGGCCAGTTGGAAATGTATAAGCTGGAAAAAAACCTGTCGGTGCTTTCCTTTATTTCCAAAGCGGCTCCCATCTTCGGGTTTGTGGGTACGCTGATCGGGCTGATGCAGTTGTTTTCCAATATTCACCAGGCCAATGAGGTGGAGATAGGCGTTATTTCCCAGGGTATTTATACCAAGCTCATTACCTCCATTACCGGCCTCGTGATCGGGCTGCTGGCCTACCTGGCTTACAGCTACCTGAACACGCAGATAGATAAAGCGGCTAATAAAATGGAAGCGGCCTCTTCTGATTTCCTCGATGTATTGCAGGAACCCACCCGATAAAAAAGCAGGCGAATGAAGTTTAGAAAAAAACATAAGGAACAATCGGAGGTTTTTACAGATTCGCTAAACGATATCCTGTTTATCCTGCTGATGTTTTTCCTGATCACTACCACCATGGCCAACCCAAATGTGGTGAAGGTCAACAACCCGCGGGGCACCAAGGACACAAAAGCAAAGCAAAACATCGTTGTTTCCATTAATAAAGACCAGCATTTCTTTATCGGGCAGAAGCAGGTGGACCCGTCTATGCTGGACAGCCTGATCAAGCAGGAAGTGGATCGTATGAAAGCAACGGTGGATACTCCTTCCGTGGTAATTAATGCGGATACTATCTCGTACTATGGCGAAGTGTTTCGGGTAATGCAGTCGGCCAAGCGGGCCGGCGCCAAGGTAGTGGCGAATGTGAAGTAGTGCTCTTTTCTTATACCGGGAAATGTCCATTGCCTGTATTTCTTCAATTTGTTTTCTTCAAAATAGCTATTGATAAAATCTTTCAGGCATATCGCAGAAAAAAAAGAGAAGCCACACCGGGCTTCTCTTGCAGTTGATGGAGAGCTGATATAATGGTACGGATTAAAAACTGAAGATGGCGGCCAATAAAGCTGTTGCCGTATTTTTCTTAGCAGTTATACCATCTTTTTTTGCAAACACAGGTTGTGAGGCATTGTCCAGCCTTATTTCGGGAATGAGCGTAAAGTTGCCCACTTTGTAGTTTAATGAAAGTGTGGACTGGAATACATTGGCGCCTACTTTTACGGCATCTTTTTCATCTGAAAAATATTCGGTGCGGAGCGTCAACCCTACTTTTTCGCCCGGGTCGTAATTGAAGTATAAAGCAGAGCCCCACCATTTATCCGATCCGTCTTTGATTTCATTTTTCAATAGTTGTACAGTGCCGTCATAGCCAATGGAAAAATTATCCGTCACCTGTGCTGAAGCGGTAACGGCAAACTGGTTCACACTTACCGCTTCCGGGGTGGATTTGGCACCGAACCATCCTGAATAGTTGACATATAAGGAGAGCTTGTCACCTGCATGGCTGTATTGTGCATTCAGCACCTTGGTGCTGCTCCATGTGGGAGCGGTTACGTCAGTGGGATTGGCCACTCCCACCATCAGGCCGTTGCCGCTGCCCAGGTCAAAGTCGGCTTTGATGCCGGTATGCGAAAACGGGCCGTAAGAAAACATATACGACATGCTGTAGTTTTTATTTAATTGCGGATCCAGCACTTCGTACCCGATATGGGTGCCCCATTTACCAAGCGACAGCTTTACTTTTTCAGAAGCATTCCAGTATACGTAAGCCTGCTTCAGCGCAAGCAGTGTATTTTCATCAGCATAGGTAAACTCTTCTGCCCGTTTACCAAAGCCGAGGTCAACAACGGCGCCTGCTTTACCCAGCGCATACTCTGCTTTCAGCGAGGCCATGCCCAACTGAAAGCTGTTTTGTGAATTGGTAAAGCTGGTAAAGCTGTTGTAGCCAAAGCCGCCATTTGGTGTATTGTCAAAATTGAAGCGGTAATAACCATCAACGGAACCGGATAGCGTTAGCGGATTTTCTTTGGTGGTAGAATCCTGCGCTTGCAGAGACAGGGAGAAAGATAAGGTGAGTGCATACGCTGCCAGGGCAGCTACGGTTTTTTTTCGTAACATTGTAAAGCATTTTTGATGTTAAGAAAAGGGCACAACAGGTAGCAGCTTTTGCGAGAAGCTATTACCATTTGGTTTGTGCCTTTTTCCGTTAAATAAGCGTGTGTTGTCTCAAAAAGTAAACGTTCTTATTCGGCAAGCGTTTTTTCTTCAAAGCTCCCGTTCTGGTGAACGAGCAATGTGCCCTGGAGATATTTTTCGTTGTGCTGGGAAGCATCCAGCCCTTCCGCTTCTTCTTCCTGTGTTACCCTCATCGGCATGATCAGGTTGATCACTTTGAAAATAATGTAGGAAACCACAAAGCTGTAAGTAACAGCAAGCAGCATACCCGCAAGCTGTATGGGGAACTGGCTGGGGAATAAAGCAGTTTCACCGGGCTTTACGGTGCTGAACACACCTGTGAGCAACATGCCGGTGATACCGCCCACACCATGGCAGGCAAACACATCCAGCGGGTCGTCCAGCTTTGTTTTGTGCTTGAGAAATTCCGCTACGATATTGGAAATAACTGCGGCAATAAACCCGATGACGATGGCATGCGGCACTCCTACAAAGCCGGCTGCGGGTGTAATGGCCACCAGGCCTACCACCGCACCTATGCAGAAGCCCAGCACAGATGGTTTTTTACCACGTATCACATCAAAAAACATCCAGGCCAGGCCTGCAGCAGCAGCGGCCGTGTTGGTGGTGGCAAAAGCATATACTGCCGCCGGGGTAGCGCCAACAGCGCTGCCCGCATTGAAGCCAAACCAGCCCAGCCACAGGAAAGCAGTGCCGATTAATACATAAGGAATATTGGCAGGCGATGCGGCTGCAGACTTACGGGGTTTCAGCACCAGCGCACCGGCCAGGGCAGCCATACCGGCGGAGATATGCACTACTGTGCCCCCGGCAAAATCCTGCACTCCCCAGGATGCCATCAACCCTTCGGGGTGCCAGGCCATGTGGCAAAGCGGGGCATATACCAGCAGGCCAAATAATACAATAAATAAAGTGTAAGAGCTGAAGCGGATACGCTCAGCCACAGCGCCTACCACCAGCCCCGGTGTGATGATGGCAAACATCAGTTGGAAAAAGGAAAACAGCGGCAGGGGAATAGTGCTGGCCGCCGACCAGGGTTCGCCATTGATGACATTTTTAAAAAAGAAAAAAGTAGAAGGATCCCCGATAAAGCCATTGATGCTCTGGCCAAAGCACAGGCTAAACTGAACCACTATCCACAAAATGGAAATGATACCGGCCGACACCGTGCTTTTTATCATGGTGGAGATAACGTTCTTCCTGCCCACCATACCTCCGTAAAAGAATGCAAGGGCAGGCGTCATGATAAAAACGAATGCACAGGAAACCAGCATCCAGGCAATGTCGCCGCTATCATAAACGTACTTGGGCGTTCCGTCCTGGTTGGTTACCGAAGCGGGGTCGAAAGAAGTAGCCGGGGATACAAAAAAAGCTGCTGTGGCAATAAGGAGCAGCACTAAAAAAGGGGCAGTTTGTTTGACAGTGGTTTTGCTCATAAACAGTAATTGATGTTTAATATTAAAAAATATTATACTTTGAAAAAAGTCTATTGAAATTATAGGTTAATTGAATTAACACGTGTTAGTTTTACTATTTTTTTGATAAATTGTTAAGAAAAATAAATAGAATATTGTATTTATATTATATAATAATTAATTATAATTTATAAAACACTAAAAAAGGCAGGATATTTTCCTGCCTGGTGCCAATCATCAAATATTATTATCTTTTTTTATATAACATGGAAGGAAAGCGCAGCATCGCGGCATTCCAGTGCGGACTGCTTGTTGCCCAGGAACTCATCTACTTTCCTGGCACATTCACGCCCTTCGCTGATAGCCCATACCACCAGTGATTGCCCCCGGCGCATATCGCCTGCGGCAAATACCTTGGGCAGGCTGGTTTGGTAATTTTTCTCTGCAGCTTTTACATTGCCCCGCTCATCTTTTTCTATTTCGAGGCTTTCCAGCAGGCCTTCCTGCTGCGGGTGCAGGAAACCCATAGCCAGCAGCGCCAGCTCACACGGTATTTCCCTTTCGCTGCCGTGCCTTTCGGTAAACCTGGCCGGGCGGCCGGCCCCGGAGATGGTCCACTCCAGGTCCACTATTTTCAGGGCACGCAGGTTACCGTTTTCATCGCCCAAAAATTCTTTGGTGGCAATGGCCCACTGCCTGTCGGCCCCTTCTTCATGCGAAGTAGTAGTCTTGAGCACCATGGGATAAGTAGGCCAGGGCATAAAATCCGTTCTGCTTTCCGGCGGTTTGGGCATGAGCTCAAATTGTGTAACCGAAACAGCGCCGTGCCGGTTAGAAGTGCCCACGCAATCGCTGCCGGTATCCCCGCCACCGATTACCACCACGTTTTTGCCGCTGGCAATAATGCTTTCATGGTAAATATTGCTTTCTATGCTGGCATTCGCCAGCGGATCGGCTGCGGCATTCCGTTTGTTTTGCTGCTTTAAAAACTGCATGGCAAAATGCACACCTTTCAGCTCACGCCCGGTAATGGTAAGATCGCGGGGTATGGTAGAGCCGCCAGCCAGCACGATGGCGCTGTACTCCCGCAGCAGATCATTGATGCTTATATTCACACCTACATTTGCGTGGCACTGAAAAGTGATACCTTCTTCTTCCATCAGGCTGATGCGCCGGTCTATGACCCATTTCTCCAGCTTAAAATCAGGGATGCCATAGCGCAGCAATCCTCCAGGCTTATCATCTCTTTCAAATACCGTTACCAGGTGGCCGGCATAGTTGAGCTGGGCGGCAGCAGCAAGGCCGGCGGGGCCGGAACCAATTACCGCCACTTTCTTACCGGAGCGGAGGTTGGGCTTGCGGGGTTTTACAAAACCTTTTTCAAAAGCGATCTCAATAATATGCTTTTCTATTTCTTCTATGGCCACAGGCGGCTGGTTGATGCCCAGCACACAGGCAGATTCGCAGGGCGCCGGGCAGATGCGGCCGGTAAACTCCGGGAAGTTGTTTGTAGATGCCAGTACATCATACGCTTCTTTCCAGTCTTTACGGTATACCGCATCATTAAACTCCGGTATTACATTCCCCAGCGGGCATCCGCTGTGGCAAAAAGGCACACCGCAGTTCATGCACCGGGCCGCCTGCTCATTCAGTTTTTCATCACTGTATTTTTCCACAAACTCATGGTAGTGGTGCAGGCGTTCTGATACGGGCCTTTTGCCCGGCAGCTCTCTTGTAAATTCTTTAAAACCTGTTGGCTTGCCCATCCGTTTTCTGTTTAATGCTCTTTGTAAATTTTTTTAAGTAAAAAGTAAAAATTCAAATCAACGGTCTTTCCGTTTTTAACTTTTGAATTTTGTCTTTTGCTTTCTCCCTCTTATCTCTTCACCTCTGCACTTATTTTTCGCTGCAGCAATACTCTTTTATAATCCTTCGGAAATACTTTTATAAAATGCTGCAACTGGTTGTCCAGATCCTGCAGGATGAAGTTGGCAACGCTGCTGCCGGTATATTCATAGTGCCGCTGTATCATGGTAAACAGGTCGTTTTTATCTTCCAGCTCACAGGCATCGAGGTCCACCATTTCTGCATTGCAGCTTTCTTTGAATTTTCCTTTTACATCGTACACGTAAGCGATGCCCCCGCTCATGCCTGCGGCAAAGTTGCGGCCGGTGTCGCCGAGGATGACGACTTTGCCACCGGTCATGTACTCACAGCCGTGATCGCCCACGCCTTCCACCACTACGGAAGCGCCGGAGTTCCTGACGGCAAAGCGTTCGCCTGCCTTGCCCCTGATAAATGCTTCACCGCTGGTAGCTCCGTAAAAAGCTACATTGCCGATGATGCTGTTTTCTTCCGGCACAAAGCTGGCTTTGCGGTCAGGATAAATAATGAGCCTTGCACCGCTTAACCCTTTTCCAAAATAATCATTGGCATCGCCTTCCAGCTCCAGCGTTACCCCTTTGGTATTGAAGGCGCCGAAGCTTTGCCCGGCTGTGCCGGTAAATTTGAAATGAATAGTGTCATCAGGCAGGCCGGCAGCCCTGTATCTTTTAGTGATCTCATTAGACAGTACAGTGCCTGCTGTACGGTCGGTATTGATAATAGGGAAGGAGGCGGTTACTTTTTCTTTTCTTTCCAGTGCAGGCTGTGCAGCTTCCAGCAGCTTCCAGTCGAGGATATGCTGCATGCCATGATCCTGTTCTTCGGTTTGATAAAGGCCAACATAAGGTGAAGCCGGTTCTTTATACAATACCGGCGACAGATCGAGCTTGCTGTATTTCCAGTGGGTGATATCGTCACGTACTTCCAGGTTTTCTGACTGGCCGATCATTTCGTTTACCGTACGGTAGCCGAGCTCCGCCATGATCTCCCGCAGCTCCTGCACCATAAAACGGAAGAAGTTAACCACATGGTCTGCCGCACCATTAAAGCGCCTGCGCAAATCAGGATCCTGCGTGGCCACGCCTACGGGACAGGTATTGAGGTGGCATTTTCTCATCAAAATACAGCCTTCCACTACCAGCGCAGCGGTAGCCACTCCCCATTCTTCTGCACCCAGCAGTGCAGCCACCGCAATGTCGCGGCCTGTTTTCATTTGCCCGTCTGCCTGCACCACCACACGGCTGCGCAATTTATTTTTAACGAGTGTCTGGTGTGTTTCGGCCAGGCCCAGCTCCCAGGGCAGTCCTGCATGGCGAATGGAAGAAAGCGGGGAAGCGCCGGTGCCGCCATCGTACCCGGCTATCAGCACCACATCGGCTTTTGCTTTGGTAACGCCGGTGGCGATAGTGCCCACACCGGCCTTGCTGACCAGCTTTACACTGATGCGTGCTTTCCTGTTTGCATTTTTTAAATCGAATATAAGCTGCGCCAGGTCTTCTATAGAGTAAATGTCGTGATGTGGCGGTGGAGAGATAAGTCCCACACCGGGAGTGGAATGCCTTGTTTTACCAATCCACTCATCCACTTTATCACCGGGCAACTGGCCTCCTTCACCGGGCTTGGCGCCCTGCGCCATTTTAATTTGCAGCTCATCGGCTTCAGCCAGGTACAGGCTGGTGACACCAAAGCGGGCGCTGGCCACCTGCTTGATGGCGCTGCGCATGGAGTCGCCGTTGGCCATGGGTTCATAGCGGCTTTCATCTTCGCCACCTTCGCCGGTATTGCTTTTGCCGCCCAGGCGGTTCATGGCGATGGCCAGCGTGGTATGCGCCTCCCACGAGATAGAGCCAAAGCTCATGGCTCCTGTGGCAAAACGCTTATAAATATTTTCAGCAGGCTCTACTTCGTCTATAGAAATGGAGGGCCTTGTTTTTTTGAAGCGGAACAGGCTGCGCAGCGTACAGGCTTTTTCTCCCTGCTCATTTACCAGCTTTGAGTATCTTTTGAAAACGCTATAGTCATTCATCCGCGTGCTGTGCTGCAGCAGGTGAATGGTTTGCGGATTGAAAAGGTGAAACTCCCCTTTGCGTTTCCACTGGTACACCCCGCCAACCGGAAGGCGATCTACCGGCACATCTTTTTTGCTGAAAGCAAAGAAATGTTTTGCCAATACTTCTTTGGCTATTTCATCCAGCCCCATTCCTTCTATACGGGAGGTAGCGCCGGTAAAATATTTGTCCACTACTTCTTTATTTAACCCAAGTATTTCAAATATCTGTGCTCCCTGGTAAGATTGCAGGGTAGAGATGCCCATTTTGGAAAATACTTTCAGCAGGCCGTCATTTACGGCTTTGATATAATTTTTCTTCAGCGCATCTTCCGGCAGATCGGTTTGCAGTTTTCCGGTCTCCCGCATATCGCGGATAGAGGATAAGGCGAGGTAAGGATTAATAGCTGTGGCGCCAAAAGCGATCAGGCAGGCAAAGTGATGCACTTCCCAGGCATCCCCCGCTTCTACAATGATGCCTACCTGCCCGCGCATGCCTTTGCGGATAAGGTGGTGGTGCACGGCAGCGGTAGCCAGCAAGGTGGGGATAGGCGCATGGTCGCTGTCTATGGCACGGTCCTGCAGGATGAGCACTTTAAAGCCATCTTCCACAGCGTCTACCGCATACCGGCAGATACGATCCAGCGCAGCTTTTAATGCGCCGGGCTTTCCATTGGCCCGGAAATAACACTGTAATGTTTTAGACTGGAAAAGGCCGGTGTCAATGCTCCTGATTTTTTCCAGGTCATAGTTATTGAGTATTGGCTGCTTGAGCGCTACACAATGGCAGCTCAGCGGATCTTCCGCCAGCAGGTTGCCATTATTGCCCACAAAGCTTGCCAGCGACATTACGAGGCGCTCCCGTATAGGATCAATAGGCGGATTGGTCACCTGTGCAAAGAGCTGTTTGAAGTAAGCGCTGAGGTGCTGCGGCTGATCGCTCAGTACGGCCAGCGGCGTATCGGTACCCATAGAGCCAAGCGGCTCTTTACCATCTTTGGCCATAGTGGAAACGATCATGTCCAGGTCTTCGGTGCTGTAGCCAAATGCTTTCTGGTATTTAAACACCTGGTCATGCTCCAGGTGGGTAAACATGATCCGTGGTTCAGGAAGCTCTTCCAGGCGGATCTTATATTTATTCAGCCATTCGCCATATGGCTTTTGGGAGCAAATATTTTGTTTCAATTCTTCATCACTGATGATGCGGCCCTGCTCCATATCCACTACAAACATTTTTCCCGGCTGCAGTCTTCCTTTTTCTATTACCAGCGATTGATCCACTGGTAAAGCCCCTGTTTCGGATGCCATGATCACCCGGTCATCACTGGTGACACAATAGCGGGAAGGGCGAAGGCCGTTCCTGTCAAGCGTGGCGCCAATAATTTTACCATCGGTAAAGGAAATAGAAGCAGGCCCGTCCCAGGGCTCCATGATGGCGGAATGAAATTCATAAAAGGCTTTCTTCACCGGATCCATCTGTTCATTGCCGTCCCACGCTTCCGGTATTAGCATCATCATCACATGCGGCAGGCTGCGGCCGCAGAAGGTGAGCAGCTCAATCATATTGTCAAGGCAGGCGCTGTCGCTCTGCGTGCCAGGCACTATCGGCAGCAGCATCTCCATTTCTTCTTTGGTAAAGTAAGGGGAAGTAAAACCTTTTTCGCTGGAGCGGAGCCAGTTCAGGTTGCCCTGCAGTGTATTGATTTCGCCATTGTGTGCAATGTAACGGAAAGGCTGTGCCAGCTTCCACGAGGGGAAGGTATTGGTGGCAAAGCGGGAATGCACGAGCCCAAAAGCGCTTACCATGCGCTTGTTGCTCAGGTCAGGAAAATATTTACGCACCTGCTGGCTGGTGAGCTGCCCTTTATATACTAATGTTTTGTAAGAGAGGGAAGCGATGTAAAAACCAATTTCGTCCTGCCTTACCGTATTGCTGATGGTGTTGCCGGCATAGTTGCGCAGCACAAATAACTTTCTTTCAAATTCTTCCGGGCTGGAAATATGATCCGGGCAGGCAATGAATACCTGTTCTATCTCCGGCTCCACGCTTAATGCAGTAGGGCCTATATCGGTTGTGTTTACGGGTACTTTGCGGTATGCGAGTATTTCCAGTCCCAGCTTTTCCGCAGAGCGGTTAAAAATATCGCGGCACTCTTCTCTTAAGCGAATTTCTTTTGGGAAAAAAATCATGCCTACGCCGTACTTGCCATAAGAGGGGAGATGTACGCCCAGCTTTACGCATTCATCAAAGAAAAACTCATGCGGTACTTGTATCATAATGCCGGCACCATCACCTGTGTTATGTTCACAGCCACAGGCACCGCGGTGCTCCATGTTTTCCAGCACGGTTAATGCATCAGTAATGGGCTGGTGCGATTTATTGCCTTTGATATTTGCTACAAATCCTATTCCGCAGGCATCATGCTCAAATGCGGGGTTGTACAAACCGGTAGTGCTTGCCATGGGCAATTTCTTAGTTGGTTTAGAAAATTTATAATAAACACAATCCTGTGCTAAAAAATTGGCAAGCAAACGACCTAAGATACCAAAATGACTGCTAATAAACAGGGATATTTATTAGATTTTTTCCACAAAAATGGTGGACTAATGAGTGTTTGTTTCTGGTTTGTGGTAATTGGACAATGGACGACGGCCGCAATCGGCAATCGTGAATGGGCAATCGGTGCGCCGTACAATCCTGACAGCCCTTTCCGCTTTGTCACGCTGAGCAAAGCGAAGCGTCTCAGAGAGCACAATCAGAGAACTTGCTGCACCTGCTTTAGATTGTTAGACTC
>DAOLFO010000432.1:0-2295 GCA_035326305.1 Chitinophagaceae bacterium | reverse complement strand
CAAAAGAAATGATGGGTTTCATGACCTCGAAACCTGCTTCTATCCCCTGCCCTTTTATGATGTGCTGGAAATAATATCCGCACCGGCCACTGCTGAAAAGGCGGAATACGATCTTAGCTTCAGCACTACGGGTATCCCCCTCAGCATCACAGATGAAAACAATAGTTGCCTCAGGGCAATACAACTGGTGCGGCAAAAATTTCCCGGCCGGCTGCCGGCAATGCAGGTGCACCTGCACAAAAACATTCCTGCCGGTGCCGGGCTGGGCGGTGGCAGCGCTGACGGCGCCTTTACCCTTACCCTGCTCAACAAACTGTACAGGCTGGGACAGGCAACAGATGAACTGGCGGCACTGGCGCTGCAGTTGGGCAGCGATTGTCCCTTCTTTATTTACAACAAGCCCTGCTATGCCACCGGCCGCGGCGAAATCATGGAGCCGGTGCCGCTGGATTTGTCCGCATACCGTTTAATACTTATCAACCCCGGTATACATATCTCCACCGCAGCAGCATTTGAAAAAATAAAGCTGGGAGTGCCGAAGCATACTGTAAAGGATATCATTAAACAGCCAATAGAAACATGGAAGCATCATTTGCAAAACGATTTTGAGCTGCCTGTTTTCCATCTCTATCCTGAGATAATGGCTGTCCGGGATCAATTGTATGCACAGGGCGCTGTATATGCAGCCATGAGTGGCACGGGCAGCACGGTGTATGGAATTTTTTCAAACACTGCTCCATCTCCCGCATTATCATTCCCGGCGCATTATTTTATCCGGCAGACAGACAGCCTGCCGCCCAGCCATTCTTTTTAATATAAACGCTATACGAAGTTTTCAGCCTCGTATACTTTATGCTCTTACCAAACCCTGTTTGAATACCAAATGTTCCTACGCAGGTATATCGCTCTGAGGGCGGAAAAAAGTCTCACCCAGCTACTACCGGATCGTTTATTTTATCGTTTTTATATCTGTTCAGCTATTTTCCAAACGAAGTTCTGCAAGAATACAGATAGCATAATGCCGGAGACTTTGTACAGCTACTTTCCTTCTAAAGCAATTCCAGATTGCCAGCCCGTTCTCTTAATATCCAAGCCTAATAGTTAATCTGTCAATATAGCTATTCAATTTAATTAAGTCCTCATTACTACACTCAAAGAGCTTTCCGTCTGAATAGATCAATTTATCTGAAGTCAATGAAATGAACCTGCTTAATTTCCCTTCCAAAAAAAATTCAACTAACAGTCTGATTTCGGCATAATCGTTCGCATGGCCAATAGCTTTTCCTCTGATATCATCTGTTAGTATTCTAAATATTGAACCTGCTGCTTTTGGGTTTGATACAAGAAAAGGGGCTGTCTCATTTTTGATAATATCCTTATCAATTTTAATAGTATAAAAAGATTTCAAGTTTAATATATATACATGAACACTATTAAAGGCTTGTGCATAAGTACAATCCTTTAAGAAAATAAATGAAAGAAGGAATATTAACTTTTTTAACATTCAAATTATTTTATTGTCATCTTTGCGGCCTGATACCGTTTTTACTAAATCAACACCCCCAGTTCAGGACAACATAACATACATGCTACTGTAAGTACCCCCGTACACCTTACATTTCACCCCATACATAAAATTTTGTACCTTGCGCCAAATACCGGTTATCAATACCTGCTATTCCATATCATCCTTCCTGCAGCAAAATCTTGACCTGCTCAATCACTAAGTGCTGCTGCACCAGTATCCCGTACCAGCTTTTATTTTTTATCCCTTAAAATCAAACTGATCATGGCAACTCCTGCTATACCGGCTATATCCGCCCAGACACAATATTACCTTGGCCTGGAAGAAAAATACGGCGCTCACAACTATCATCCCCTGCCAGTAGTCCTGGAGCGGGGCGAAGGTGTATTTGTGTGGGATGTGGAAGGCAACCGTTATTATGATTTTTTAAGCGGCTACTCCGCCGTCAACCAGGGTCATTGCCACCCGGCTATCCTTGCCGCTTTTACCGCACAGGCAGCAAAGCTCACGCTTACCAGCCGGGCTTTTTACAACGATGTGCTGGGGGAATATGCCCGCTTTATCACCACCTGCTTTAAATACCACAAAGTGCTGCCCATGAACACTGGTGCAGAAGCGGTGGAAACCGGCATCAAGCTTTGCCGCAAATGGGCGTATGAGGTAAAAGGGATTGAAGAAAACAAAGCGCAGATCATTGTATGCGAAGGAAATTTTCATGGCCGTACCACCGGCATTATATCATTCAGCAGCGACCCCTCCGCCATCCGGCA
>DAOLFO010000431.1:0-2297 GCA_035326305.1 Chitinophagaceae bacterium | reverse complement strand
TGCCAGCTGGCTTTGATGGCAGCTCTCCCGTATGGCGTTTTACCTGGGAGATAGCAGGCATTATAGAGGCTCCTGAGCATAAAAATCGTATAAATACGCTAATTTACTCCGTTGTTTTATCAGGCTCTTGTTCGAGCATTTACTGCAAATGCAGAAAATACTGATGCAGTAAAAAAGGGCAAAACTGCTCTATATTGTTAATGTTCCACCTGCTACTTTTGTATCAGAAGTTGATTGAACGAGTAATTCAATCATCCAAATCCAATCCTTGCTGACCGAATAAACTGTCCAATAACCTAGTTAAAACCTGTCCACATCCTTAGAAAAACCAGGCTTGAAATCCGGTATCAATCAACTTCTATTTTTTTAGCTGGCTCTGGAAAACTGATTTCAAACCTTATCCCCCGGAAATTTAAGATCCTCCTCCTGGAAAACCACAGAATCCAATTGCTGTTAAAGCCACCCAATCCTGTTTCCCTGGAAAACCACATTGCCAATTCCTAAGAAAAACGGAACGATCCAGTACCGTGAAACCATCATCAGTCACCGTGTCCAAATCCATGAAAGAAACAATGAAGTATCCGGAACCCTCCTGCTAAACTTTTTTAGCAGGAGGCGCGGTGATGAAAGTTAAACTTTGCCGCATTCCACCACATCAAGCCGTAAGCATTAGATAATATTCACTCCCGCTCCAGCCGCTGTCGGCACTATCTCTGCCTCATAGCCAGTCAGCGCTTTATAATAAGCCCGGAGCTGCTCTGCAAAAACGGCTATCCGTTCTTCCAGCACCAGCGCTATGGCGCAACCGCCAAATCCCGCTCCCGTCATCCGCCCACCGGCACAGCCGTCAAAGTCACGGCAAAACGCTGCAATAGTATCTAATTCCCGGCCGCTTACTTCATAGGCATCCTTCAGGGATTGGTGCGACTCATTGAGCAGTTGTCCGAGCCGCCCCATGTCGCCAACGTTAAGAGCCGTTAAGGCTGCTTTTACCCGTTCATTTTCACTGATCACATGAAAAGCCCGCTTGCCGGCCACGGGGTTGCTGATAAGGTGCGCATGCTGCTGAAAGGTATTCATATCCAGTTCGCACAAGTGCTGAACAGGCAATACCTGCTGTAAATCTGCCAGGGCCTGCCTGCACTCTGCGAAGCGTTCATTATATTTTGATTCCGCCAGGCTGCGTTGCTTATTGCTGTTGATAATCACCGGCTGGTATGCACCGGTTTCAAAGGGGACAGAGGAATATTCCAGCGTATCACAACCAAGCAGCAATACCTTATTTTCCTCACCCAGCGCCACTGCAAACTGGTCCATAATGCCGGAGTTTACGCCTATAAACTCATTCTCCGCTTTCTTGCCAATCAGGGCCATATCCTTACGGGAAATGCCCAGGCTAAAGAGCTCCGTGCAGGCATAAGCCATCAGCACTTCAACAGATGCGGAAGAAGAAAGCCCGGCGCCAACCGGCAGATCACCGGTAAACAGCATGTCCATCCCTTCCAGCCTGTGCCCCTGTTGCTGCAATTCGTGCAATACGCCCAGGGGATAATAAAACCATTCAGGGCCCTGCTTGCTGTAAGACATGCCTGCGGGAAAAGCCGCCTGCTCCGGAAAGCCGAGACTCTGCAGGCGGAACTGCCTGTCCGTATTTTTGCCCACAGCCAGGTAAGTGCCCCGGGAGATGGTAAAAGGCATCACCTTTCCGCCATTGTAATCAATATGCTCTCCTATCAGGTTGACCCGGCCGGGGCAAAAGAAGAGAGCGGCGGGCGACCGGTGAAAACGGTTGCGGAATTCTTTTTCCAGTTCAGCTTTTATCATCTTCTTTCCTGTATTTTTAGCTTTTACTTGCTTATGATTGCTCTTGATAAAAAGTATGTGCACACACACCCTTCGGGTGAAGATATTTATTTGTTTACACTGACCAACAGGAATGGCACAAAAGTTTCCTGCACTAACTATGGTGCTATTATTACCTCATTCGTGGTAAAGGGGCAAAATATAGTGCTCGGCTTTGATGAAGTGCGGAAATACTTTGCAGCCGACTACCTGGCAGGCTATCCCTATTTCGGCTGCCTCGTGGGGCGCTATGCCAACCGTATCAAAGGGGCGCAGTTTATCATAGACGGAACAGAATACCAGGTGGCCCGCAATAAAGGCGCTGACCACCTGCACGGCGGAGAAGAAGGCTTTGGCCGGAAAATGTGGCGGGCGGTGGCCGGTCCTTCCACACCACTGACCATACTCAACCCCAGAAAAAACAACGCCATCCCGCCCAGCACCAGCGTCTCTTT
>DAOLFO010000083.1:0-11582 GCA_035326305.1 Chitinophagaceae bacterium | reverse complement strand
AAGGTTTCCTGATCCGCAGCAGATGATAGACCTGGTGCATAAAAAATACCAGGCAAAAATCATGATATCGGTATGGCCAAAATTCTACGAAGGCATACCGGCGTATGATTATTTCAATAAGAAAGGATGGCTGTATAAACGGAATATTGCCGACCGGCAAAAGGACTGGATAGGGAAAGGGTATACTTCTACGTTCTATGACGCCTTTAACAAAGATGCCCGTGATGGCTTCTGGAAGCTGATACAGGATAAGCTGTACACCAAAAAAATAGATGCATGGTGGATGGATGCCAGTGAGCCGGATATTTTATCCAACGTATCGCCGGAAAGAAGGAAGCAGCAGATGTCGCCAACAGCTATTGGCACAGCCGCAGAATTTTTGAATGCCTATCCCCTGCAGAATGCAAAAGGTATTTATGAAGGGCAAAGAGGCGCAGACAGCAACCGGAGGGTATACCTGCTTACCCGTTCCGGTTTTAGTGGTTCGCAGCGCTATGCCGCTACTATCTGGAGTGGCGATATTGCTTCCCGCTGGGAAGATATGAAAGCGCAGATCAGCGCCGGGCTTAATTTTTCCTTATCCGGCCTTCCCTACTGGACGATGGATATAGGGGGCTTCTCTGTAGAAAAACGATATGAAAAACCAAATAATGCCGACCTGGAAGAGTGGCGGGAACTGATGACCCGCTGGCACCAGTTTGGCGCTTTTGTGCCGGTATTCCGTTCACACGGACAGTTTCCTGTTCGGGAAATGTATCATACAGCGCCGGAAGGCCATGCTGCCTATAAAAGCATGGTGTATTACAATCAACTGCGCTACCGCCTGATGCCGTATATCTATACGCTGGCAGGCCATGCGTATCACTACAATGGCACTATCATGCGCGGGCTGTTGTTTGATTTTGCCGGCGACAGCAAAGTGAAAAACATAGGCGACCAGTATATGTTTGGCCCTTCGTTGGTAGTCAACCCTGTTTACCAGTATAAAGTAACCAGCCGTTCTGTTTATTTACCTGCAGGCCAGGGCTGGTATGATTTGTATACAGGAAAATATGCAGAAGGCGGCCAAACTATTACGGCAGCAGCAGCGTATGAACGAATGCCGGTATTTGTAAAAGCAGGATCCGTTATCCCGGCAGGGCCAATGATGCAGTATACATCGGAAAAGCCGGCTGATCCGCTTACCATATATGTGTATGCAGGCAGAGATGGCAGCTTTTCCCTGTACGAAGATGAAGGAACTAATTATGACTATGAAAAAGGAAAATACAGTGAGATTGATTTTACCTATGATGAGAAAAGCAAAACGCTGCGTATTGCGGGCAGGAAAGGCGGTTTTGATGGCATGCTGAAAACAAGAACTTTTTACATCCGCTATATTACAAAGGAGCACCCGGCGGGAATTGATTTTGAAGAAAGAGTTGGACAAAAAGTAAACTATAAAGGGAAGCAGGTGACAGTTAGGCTGAAATAGGGCATAGTGTGGTTAGGTGGCAAGAAGTGCGGTGTACGGCATGGTGAATTACGAATTTCGATTTAGGATTTACGAATGGTGGGCAGGCTGTGGATCGTTGGTCGTTGGCTGATGACCGTTGGCCGTCGTCCGCTTCCTGCTTCCCGCCGCTTGTCATGCCGACGCAGGAGGCATCCCGGAGGCTGGCGATGTAAACCAGTTGCAATACAATTTTTACTGTACTCTTTGAGACACTTCGCTTTGCTCAGTGTGACAAAGCGGGAAGAAGCTGCCAGGATGTACGATGTAAGCTGTAAGCTGTACGGCGCAGCATTGACGATTCACGACTGATGATTGTTGACTATCGTCCTTTTCCTGTTAGCAGTTGTTTATAATAGTATTTATATCATGATAATAGCACAACACATTAGTATATACGCTGCAGGTATGAAATGTTTTATATTTTTTATTACATGCTGCAGCCTGGCCTGTTCAGGCGTACCAGTGCAATCCCCTGCGGTAAGCCTGAACCAGGCGGGATATTTTCCTGGCGGCGCTAAAGAAGCAATGGTGATGCACGCTGCTTCAGAAAATTTTTTCCTGCTGGCGGAAAATAAAACAGATACGGTATTGAAAGGATTGCTGGGCGCAGAAAGAAAATCACCGGTATCGGCGCTGTCTGCACGTATAGCAGATTTCAGTGCGGCCAGGCAGCAGGGAAACTACTGGCTGCTGGTTCCCGGCAGTGAACTGGTTCCTGTCACCGTACAGCCGGATGCATTGCAGGAAGTGAGCGCAGCCGGGCTCAAAGCCTATTATTACCAGCGGTCAGATATAGAACTGGTTCCTTCTTTTGCCGGGCAATGGGCAAGGCCAGCCGGTCATCCTGATACAAAAGTTATCGTTCATCCTTCGGCAGCCGATGCCGCACGTCCTGCAGGCACTATCATTTCTTCACCCGGAGGCTGGTATGATGCCGGCGACTATAACAAGTATATTGTCAACAGCGGGATAACAATGGGAACGTTATTAGCTGCTTACGAAGATTTCCCCGGCTATTTTGATACGCTGAAAACAACTATACCAGAAAGCGGTAATGCCGTGCCGGATATACTTGACGAAGTATTATACAACCTGCGCTGGATGCTGACCATGCAGGACCCTGGTGACGGAGGCGTATATCATAAATGCACCAATGCGGCTTTTGATGGCATGGTGATGCCGGGAGTAACAAAAGACCTGCGCTACGTGGTGCAAAAATCTACAGCCGCCACGCTTGACTTTGCAGCTACTGCAGCACAGGCCGCAAGAGTGTATAAGGAGTATGAGCAATGGCTGCCCGGCCTGGCTGATAGTTGTATAAAAGCTGCAGAGAAAGCATGGAAATGGGCGAAGGATAACTCCGCAGTATTATATGAGCAGGAGGAAATGAATAAAAAGTACAAGCCTGTTATCAGCACAGGCGGATATGGAGATAAGCAGCTTGACGATGAATGGTTTTGGGCAGCGGCTGAACTGTATATATCAACAGGAGAGAATGAATACACGGATGTAATAAAGAGAAATGCAGCCGGTGTGCATTCCCTGCCCGGCTGGCCGCAGGTAGGCATGCCAGGAATATTTTCTTTATTAAGGCATGAAAAAAGAATCCGTGCAGAACAGATACCGTTTCCATTGATGAAAGAAAGGGTTATCACGATGGCTGACCAGTTTGTTGATGCAATGGCCGGCAGCCTGGGCCATACGGCAATGGGCACCGGGCAGCGTGATTTTATCTGGGGCAGCAATGCGGTAGCCGCTAACCAGGGAATGTTGCTATTGAATGCATACACGCTGACAAAACAAAAAAAATATGCAGATGCAGCACTGTCAAATATGGATTACCTGCTGGGAAAAAATGCAACCGGCTATTCTTTTGTAACGGGCATTGGCTATAAAAGTCCGCTGCACCCGCATCACCGGCCTTCGGTAGCTGATGGGGTGGAGATGCCCATACCGGGCCTGCTGGTGGGTGGGCCTAATGCAAATGCACACTTGCAGGATAAATGCACATACATACATAAAGAAGCAGAGAGGCAGTATACAGATGCCCTGTGCTCCTATGCTTCCAATGAAATTGCCATCAACTGGAATGCGCCGCTGGTATACCTGGCAGGAGGACTGTCTGCCCTTGCCGGGGAAGCGGGATACCGGTAGCGGGTCAGGAGTTGAAAACTATTGCTGCCAGCTCTTCAAACAATGAGCGGGTAACAACTCCCGGCTTACCATCTCCAATAATATTATCATCAATCTGTACCACCGGCAGCAGGTGCTTTGTTGTGCTGGTGATGAATGCTTCTTTTGCTTCGTAAATATCAGCCAGCGTAACGGTGCCTTCTTTTACGGCGATATGTTTTTTTGCAAGCTGCAACACTTTTTTCCTCGTAATCCCTTCCAGGATATTTGCCGCAGGCGTGGCCAGCTCATTATTTTTATTAACGATAAAAAAATTAGCTCTCGGGCATTCGGTAACGATACCCTGCTGGTGGTACAGCACATCAGCAGCGCCCTGCCGGCGGATATGCGGCTGCAGCCATACGGCCATAAGGTAGTCAATCGTTTTTACCTGCGGCAACTGCCGCTGGTGCGCATATATCATCAGCCTGATGCCCGGCTGCAGGCTGGTAGCCAATGTGAGCGGCTGCTGCACCAGTAACAGGTTGGGCTGCTGAGTCGAATATCCGTCAGCAGCATACCCGCCTGTCAGCGTTATCCGCATGCCGGATTGGGGCAGTTGGTTGAGCTGTATCAGCTCGTGAATGATTGCAGCCAGTTCTTCTGCTGATTTGTTTACTGCAAGCTGCATGGCCTGTGCTGACTGATAAAAGCGGCCCAGGTGCTCTTCCAGGAAAACCGGCTGATTATCTATAATCTTAAAGAAATCAAATATGCCATAGCCTCTTTGCAATGCCATATCGCTGAGCAATACAGAGGCGGTATCAGCTTTTATTATTTCATCATTGATGCGGGAATAGAGCTGGCTCACGGTATGCGTTTATATTTTTTCAGTATCGGTATCACTTTATCTAATGGCAGAGCCGGCATGGCGCGGCCTGCTTTTCCCTTCATATCTGTTGCCATAAAGAGAGAGTTAAGTATCGCCTCTTCTGTAGCCTCAATAGTGGCAAGAAAAAGCGGGGTGACAAAGTCATTATGCAGCAAGGCCTGCTTTTGCAGCGGTTCTTTGGCAGAATAAGGAATACGCAGCGTACTGTCGGTAGAAAATGCAATAACATAATCGCCGCTGCCATTAGAAGCAATGCCGCCGGTACGTGCCAGCCCCAGCATGGCCCGTTTGGCCATACGCTCCAGGTTGCGGCTGTCAACCGGTGCATCGGTGGCCACTATTATCATGCAGGAGCCATCGGCGCTTTTTAATTGCCGGCTGAAAGAAAATTTCCCCAGCTCTTCACCCACAGGCGCTCCGTCTATCTGCAGCACACCGCCAAAATTCGTTTGTACCAATCCCCCTACGGTATACCCGCCAAGGCTGGCCGGGAGCTGGCGGGATGCTGTGCCAATGCCACCTTTGAAATCAAAGCATACAGTACCGGTGCCGGCGCCTGCGTTACCTTCTGCCACCGGGCCTTCTTTAGCTTGTAATATGGCAGTCAGCACATCTTTTTCTGTTACATGCATGCCCCTGATATCATTCAGCCAGCCGTCATTGGTTTCTCCTATCACTGCGTTTACTGATTGTACCTGTTCATTTCCCGGCTGCTGCAGGGTATAATTGATAACTGCTTTCATGGCAGTGCTTACACTCAGTGTATTGGTGAGGATGATAGGCGTTTCTATATTGCCCAGCTCCGCTACCTGTGTGCTGCCGGCCAGTTTGCCAAAACCATTGCCGCTGTAAATGGCAGCGGGCACTTTTTGCTGAAAGATATTTCCACCATGCGGTAAAATAGCAGTAACGCCGGTACGTACGGAGTCGCCTTTTATCAAAGTGATATGCCCCACTTTTACGCCTTTTACATCCGTGATGGCATTTAATGCACCGGGAGAGAGCACACCGGGCTTTAGTCCCAGGTCTCTTGCCCGCTGTGGTTGCTGTGCCGTTGCCTGCCATGATAGTACCAGTAAAACAATAGCTAATAATCTGTTCATGATACAGGAAAATAAATGAATAAAATGAGGGTGATGAAGGTAAGCCATAGTCCGTAAAAGGATGCTTACATTTGAAATAAAAAAGATGAGCTATATGCCGGCAAATAACCGCTATGATAATATGCTGTATAACCGGTGCGGAAGAAGCGGCTTGCTGCTGCCGGCTTTATCATTAGGGCTGTGGCACAATTTCGGCGCTGTTGACAATTTTGACACCGGCAGGGAAATCATCCGTATGGCATTTGATAACGGCATCACCCATTTTGACCTTGCTAATAACTATGGCCCGCCTCCCGGCTCCGCAGAAGAAAATTTCGGAGCTGTTCTGAAAAAAGATTTTCCCGGAAGCCTCCGCGATGAGCTGATTATCTCGACCAAAGCAGGCTGGCGAATGTGGCCGGGGCCTTACGGGGAATTTGGCTCACGCAAATATCTTATCGCCAGCCTGGATCAGAGCCTGGCACGTATGGGGCTTGACTATGTGGATATATTTTACTCCCACCGCCCTGACCCGGATACACCAATGGAAGAAACCATGATGGCGCTGGACTATGCAGTGCGCAGCGGGCGGGCCCTGTATGCAGGTATCTCCAGCTATACGGCAGGGCAGTCGGCACAGGCATTTGAAATATTACGTTCACTGGGCACACCCTGCCTGATACATCAGCCAAAATATTCCATGCTGGAGCGCTGGGTGGAAGATGGCCTGCTGGATACACTGGAAGAGCATGGTGTGGGTTGCATCCCCTTTTCTCCGCTGGCGCAGGGATTGCTGACGGATAAATACCTGCATGGCATTCCAGAAAATTCAAGAGCTAAAAAAGAGCATGGATTTCTGAAAGTGGAAGAAGTGAGCAATGCAGTGATAAATAAAGTAAAGCTGCTGAATACCATAGCTGAACGCAGAGGCCAGTCCTTATCACAAATGGCGCTGAGCTGGCTGCTGAAAGATAAGCGGGTGACATCGGTATTGATAGGTGTCAGCAGCAAAGAACAGTTGCTGAACAACCTGGAATGCCTGGGCTATCTCTCTTTTGATATACAGGAACTGGACGAAATAGAGCAGATATTACAGTCTTAATTATAGGAGATTTACGAAACCATGAAAGTGGTTTCAGGGCGGGTTTTAGCGGTTGACCGGCTCAGAGGTATCGGCTATTTTGCAGCCCTAATCCAACCCGCATGAAATTATTTCGTACAGCCGCCGCTTTATTAATTCTTATTATTTTTCTTGAATCCTGCAGCCGGGCCATGACTCCCTATGAAGCTGCCAATAATCCCCGCGGCAAGAAATGCCGGGCTATCCGTTAGGCGCTGTTTATTATTTCCCGAAAATATTGCTCACTGCACCTTCCAGCATCGGAAATTTCTCTACTACAAAATCTTTAATGGTATTGATGGCTTTCTGCGCCTGCTCATCCGTGAGGCCTGCTTCTGCTTTCAGTTTTTCGATTAATTCCTGCATGATGGGGATGTTTAAGAGTTTAAGGTTGGAAGTTTAACGTTTAAAATCCTTGCAATTGTTAACGTCTTAGTGCTTTAGTTATATAATAAATATCAGGATTTTATTATTCAAGGCAAGTTAAGTTATTAAGAAAATAAAAGGAATAGTGCCATTTCCGTTCGGCGGCATTTTGTAAACCTTAAACTTCAAACTTTAGACATTATGCCGGAGCAGCTACGCCACCTTCAACAAGCTCAGCTTGCTCTTGTCAAATTTGCGTTTGGCGTACTCAAGGTCAAGGTGGAAGGTGCTGACTTTTGCCGTAGGCAGCTCATACATGGCGTCGGTCAGCATGCTCTCGCAAATGCTGCGCAGCCCGCGGGCGCCTAATTTGTATTCCATGGCTTTCTCTACCATAAAGTCCAGCACATCCTCATCAATGGTCAGCCTGATGCCTTCCAGATCAAACAGCTTTTTATACTGCTTAACAAGCGCATTTTTGGGCTCGGTAAGGATAGAGCGAAGGGTGGGGGCATCCAGCGGGTTGAGGTAAGTGACTACGGGCAGGCGGCCCAGCAGCTCCGGTATCAGGCCAAAGCCTTTCAGATCCTGCGCATTCACATAGCTCAGCAGGTTTTGCTGCATGCTGTCCTGCAGTTCTTTGTCTACATTAAAGCCGATGGTTTTTGTCTGTACCCGGCGGGCAATGATTTTGTCCACACCATCAAAGGCGCCGCCGCAGATAAAGAGAATATTTTGTGTATTGATCTTAATAAGCTTTTGCTCCGGGTGCTTCCGCCCTCCCTGTGGCGGTACCAGCACATCGGTTCCTTCCAGCAGCTTCAGCATACCCTGCTGCACCCCTTCACCACTTACATCGCGGGTGATAGAGGGGTTGTCGCCCTTGCGGGCAATTTTGTCTATCTCGTCTATATATACAATGCCACGCTCTGCTGCGTGCACATCATAGTTGCATACCTGCAGCAGGCGGGTAAGGATGCTCTCCACATCTTCGCCCACATAACCGGCTTCGGTAAACACGGTGGCATCAACGATAGCGAAAGGCACGTTCAGCATGCGGGCAATGCTTTTAGCCAGCAGCGTTTTACCCGTACCGGTTTCGCCCACCATGATGATGTTGCTTTTTTCTATCTCCACTTCGCTGCTCTGCGCTTCGGCAGATCTGCTCTGCAATCTTTTATAGTGGTTATAGACAGCAACTGCCAGCACTTTCTTTGCCTCGTCCTGGCCTATTACATATTCATCAAGAAACTTTTTGATCTCTACCGGTTTGCGTACGGTGAGTTTAAAGGAAGAAGCTCCGCCTTTCTCATCTTTTACCATCAGCTCCTGGTCAATGATCTCACGGGCATGCTCCACACAGCCTTCACAAATATGCCCTTCCTGCCCGGCTATAAGGATTTTGACCTCATCCCGGCTGCGGCCACAAAAGGAACAGTGTAAAATATTCTTAGCCATTGCTACTCAATTAAAAAACAAATCAGTGTACAAAAATAAAAAACCGCCGTGAGAAAGGCGGCTTTTTTGTAATATATAAACTTTTAATACTGGTAATCAGAAACTTACAGTTTTTCAATAATCTTATCCACTATGCCATATTCTACGGCCTCTTTCGGATCCATCCAGTAGTCACGGTCAAAATCATTCATGATCTGGTCTATTGTTTTGCCGCAGTTTTCGGCCAGTATGCGGGCGCCCATTTCCTTTACCCGTTTGGTTTGGCGTGCCTGTATTTCCAGGTCGGTGCTTACTCCGCGGATGTACCCGCCCAGCGAAGGCTGGTGTATCATTACTTCCCCGCTGGGGAAAATAAAGCGCCGGCCTTTCTTACCGCCGCTCAGCAGGATGCTGCCCATAGAGGCAGCCAGTCCCATACAGATAGTGCTCACCGGGCTTTTGATCATTTGCATGGTATCGTACATCACCATACCACTGGTCACCACACCACCGGGGCTGTTGATGAAAAATTTAATTTCCTCACCGGGCTTGTCGGCGTCCAGCAGCAGCAGCTTGGTCACTATATCCTTGGCACTTTTATCATCCACTACGCCCCAGAGGTAAATGCTGCGGGTATCAAAGAAAAGTTTTTCCAGCTTTTTATTAAACATCATCAGGTCCGACTTTGGCGCTTCTTCTTTTTCTTCCTCTTCTTCTTCCATGCGCCGGCTGTTATCCAGGTATGCTTTGTTCAGGTTCATTGCGTATTATTTTGCTTGTAAGGCTTAGTTATTCTTATTTTCTTTCCGGGGGTTAATGAGCAGCACTTCATCCACCAGGCCATATTCTTTTGCTTCAGCGGCTGTCATCCATTTATCGCGGTCAAAATCTTTTTCAATTTGCTCCACGGGCTTGCCGGTGTGGAAGTTGACGACATCGTACAATTCTTTTTTCAGCTTGCGGATTTCATTTACCGTGATCTCGATATCACTGGCCTGTCCGCCAATAGCGCCGCTGGGCTGGTGCATCATGATGCGGGAATGTTTGAGCGCAGCCCTTTTTCCCTTAGTGCCTGCTCCCAGCAGCACGCAGGCCATAGAGGCGGCCATGCCTATGCAGATAGTGGCCACATCAGGGGTGACGTACTGCATGGTATCGTACATGCCAAGGCCGGAGTATACATTGCCGCCGGGGCTGTTGATGTACATATTGATGTCCCTTGTACGGTCGGTAGAGTCAAGAAAGAGCAACTGTGCGGTGACAATATTTGCCACCTCATCATTGACAGGGTAGCCAAGGAAGATGATGCGGTCCATCATCAGCCGGCTGTATACATCCATTACGGCTACGTTCATCGGGCGCTCCTCAATAATATTGGGCGTAAGGGCGGTTACCAGGTGGCTGGCATAGCTGTGCAGTGTATTGCTTGACATGCCACGGTGCTTTACCGCATATTTCTCAAATTCAGAATTAAAGCTCATGTTGTATTCAATTTTTAAGGCTGGTCAGTAGTGACAAGATAGTTAAGTTATTTTATGAAGCACATATCGTTTCCGCACCTGTCAGCGGTGTCAACAAATATCCGTCCAAATACCAAAACCGCAAAATGCGTGACAGGCCGGTAGTTAAAAGAACAATTGCTAACCGGGATTTGTTGCGCCCGGCTGTGAAATAGCAGCCAGCAAAAAAGCCCTTGCCGGGCTTCCTGCTATGAAAACATTTCTTTGATTTTATCAAAAAACCCTTTCTCATTTTTTTCCGGCTGCGGCTTGAAATTAGGCGATTGGCCCAGCTTTTCCAGTACCGCTTTTTCTTCAGCGCTCAGGTGCTGCGGCGTCCATACGCTTACGTGTATCAGTTGGTCGCCTTTGTTGTAAGCATTTACTGCCGGAAACCCTTTTCCTTTCAGCCGGAATATTTTACCGCTTTGGGTGCCGGCCGGTATTTTAATTTTTGCCCTGCCGTCTATTGTCGGCACTTCCACCTGTGTGCCAAAAGCTGCTTCCGGGAAAGAGATGTGCAGGTCGTATGCCACATTCAGCCCGTCACGCTGCAGCTCTTTGTGCGCTTCTTCTTCAATCAGGATAATGAGATCGCCGGAAGGGCCGCCCCTTTCACCAGCATTGCCCCTGCCGGTTACATTCAGTTGCATGCCTTCCTGCACACCGGCTGGTATATCTATGCTTACGGTATCTTCTGCAAACACTCTTCCCTCTCCTTTGCAGGCGCCGCATTTGGCAGTGATGGTCGTTCCTTCACCATTGCAGGCCGGGCAGGTGGTGACAGTTTGCATTTGTCCCAAAAAGGTATTTTGCACTTTCCGTACCTGTCCGCTGCCGCCGCAGGTAGAGCAGGTTTGCACGCTGCCTTTATCTTTCGCTCCGCTGCCGCCACAGGTCTGGCAGCCTACATATTTTTTTACCTTGATGTTTTTAGTAACGCCTTTGGCAATTTCTTCGTAGGTCAGCTTCAGCTTTACCCGCAGGTTGCTGCCACGGGTACCGCGGCGCTGGGCCCGGCTGCCGCCACGCTGGCCGCCGCCAAAGAAGCTGCCGAAAATATCATCTCCGAAAATATCTCCAAACTGGCTGAAGATATCTTCCATATTCATACCGCCACCACCGCCAAAGCCGCCGCGTCCGTTGCCGCTCATACCGGCATGGCCGTAGCGGTCGTACTGTGCTTTTTTATCGGTATCGCTTAATACTTCGTATGCTTCTGCCGCTTCCTTGAATTTTTCTTCGGCGGCCTTGTCACCGGGGTTGCGGTCCGGGTGATACTGCATGGCCACCTTGCGGTAAGCTTTTTTGATCTCGTCGGCGGTGGCAGATTTTTGCACACCCAGCACTTCGTAATAATCTCTCTTTGACATAAAATTTTAACCCGGTTGAGTGGGGGCTTATTTGCCCACCACTACTTTAGCATGGCGGATGATTTTATCGTTAAGGTAATACCCTTTGGTAATTTCATCCACTACTTTTCCTTTCAGCTCTTCGGCAGGGGCGGGGATTTCTGTGATTGGCTCATGCAGGTCCGCGGTAAAATCTTTGCCGGGGGCATCCATAGCCCTGAGCCCCC
>DAOLFO010000082.1:0-11587 GCA_035326305.1 Chitinophagaceae bacterium | reverse complement strand
AACCGCCGACACAAGGATTTTCAGTCCTTTGCTCTACCGACTGAGCTACCGCACCATCAGGCCGGGAACAAAATCCCAAACCGGGCTGCAAATATAGAGGTAATTCACATAAAATGCACAAATTCACCCCTTTTCTTTCTTACATCCCGTATTCGCTGAGGAACTTGATTCGCATTATTTTAAGCTGCTCCCAGTTGAAGTTAAACTCTGCCAGCTCCTCCTGCGCCACCTGCAGCGAAGAGGTTTCACAACTCTTAAAATATTCTATTATCTCTTCCTGCTCATTTTCATCCAGCATCTCGTCTATCGCATAGTCCAGGTTGAGGCGGGTCCCACTGGCAGCTATCGTTTCCATCTCCTCCAGCATTTCACCCATCCGCCAGCCCTTGTTTTTGGCTATTGTCTCCAGCGATACCTTTTTATCCGTATTCTGGATGATGTATACTTTATTGCCGCTTTTGTTCACCACGCTTTTCATCACAAAATCATCCGGCTTCACCACCTGGTTGTCCTCCACATAGCGGGCTATCAGCTCTACAAACGGTTTTCCGTACCGGACGGCTTTACCTTTGCTCACCCCCTGGCATTTTTCCAAATCGGCAATGCTGGTGGGGTACAGGGTAGCCATATCCTGCAGGGATGTTTCAAGAAAAATAACAAAGGGCGGCAGGCTTTTTTTCTTTGCCTCCTTTTGCCGCAGCTCTTTCAGCATTTCAAACAGCCTGTCATCTGCTGCTGCGCCGGTGGCCGCTTCCGTTCCCTCTTCATCATCTGCATTGGCTTCTTCATACAGGTTGTTCAGCACGATTTTAAAGGATTTCGGCTTTTTCAAAAACGCTTCCCCCTTCTTCGTCAGCTTCAGCACGCCATACTCCTCTATATCCTTGGCCAGCATACCCTCCAGCAGCATCTGCCGGATGAGTGAGTTCCAGAAATGCGCTTCCTTATCATTGCCGCTGGCAAAAACATCCAGCCCCTCGTGCCGGAACATTTTAATTTGCGGTGTTAGCTTACCCGTGATGATTTGCACCACATAGTCTGTAGCAAAGCGCTCATCCAGCGCCCTGATAGCTTTCAGCACTACTGCGGCTTCGTCTTTTGCCTCTATCCGCTCTTTCGGGTTTTTACAGTTATCACATTGCCCGCAACTTTCCGCTTCATAGCTTTCACCAAAATAGCTCATCAGCACCTTGCGCCGGCACACCCCGCTCTCTGCATACGCTACCGTTTCATTAATCAACTGGGCGCCCACTTCTCTTTCACTAAGCGGCTTATCCCGCATCAGGTGCTCCAGCTTGCTTACATCCTTATGTGAGTAGTATAAAATACATTTTCCCTCCAGCCCGTCACGGCCGGCACGGCCGGTTTCCTGGTAATAGTTCTCTATGGACTTGGGAATATTGTAGTGTATAACAAAACGGATATCCGGCTTGTCAATGCCCATACCAAAAGCTATGGTGGCACAGATAACCTGTACATCCTCTCCCAGGAACATGTCCTGGCGCTCCGCCCGCAGCTTACTGTCAAGCCCGGCGTGATAGGCTCCCGCTTTTATTCCGTTTGCATTCAGCGTATCTGCCAGCTCTTCTGTTGTTTTCCGGTTAAGCGTATATATGATGCCGCTTTTCCCTTTCATCCCTTTGATGAAACGGACAATGCTTTCGTCCGTTTGTGCCTTTTTTATTTTAGGTAATATCTCATAGTAAAGATTGGGCCGGTTAAATGAAGAGATAAAAATATTCGGCTCCCGCAATCCCAGGTTTTTTACAATATCGCTCTGCACTTTAGGCGTAGCCGTAGCTGTAAGGGCAATAACGGGAATATCGGGATTAATTTGTGTCATCATTTCCCGCAGGCGGCGGTACTCCGGGCGAAAATCGTGCCCCCATTCAGAAATACAATGCGCTTCATCCACTGCAAAAAAAGAAAGCTTCAGGTCGGCAAAAAACTCCAGGTTTTCCTGCTTGGTCAGCGTTTCCGGCGCTACATAGAGCATTTTTGTTTTGCCGCTGAGCAGGTCATCGTGCACTTCTTTTATCTCCTTTTTGGTCAGCGTAGAGTTTAGAAAATGCGCCACCTCATCATTGCTGCTGTAGCCACGCACCAGGTCTACCTGGTTCTTCATCAGGGCTATTAATGGTGATACGATTATCGCCACACCCTCACTTACCATAGCCGGCAACTGGTAGCAAAGGCTTTTGCCCCCACCTGTGGGCATGATGACAAATGTATCATGTCCCGCCAGCAGCGATTCAATCACTTTTTCCTGTGTGCCCTTAAATTTATTAAATCCGAAATGCTCCTGTAATGCCTGGTGAAGGTCAAACCGTTTTTTGGTATTGGACTCTTTGGCCGGAGCTGCCTTTTTTTTGGCTGTGGTTTTCTTAGCTGTTGATGTGCCCATTGCTCATTTGTTTCCTTCGCACTTCTGAATAAAAATGCCGGTTATTAAGATACTCATTTTTACCGATTGAGCCTTGACGGAATGGTTGGTTTTTTACTGCATTGCCGGAGTTCATCGGGAAAATAAGTGTTCCCCCGTAGTAGCTTTCTTATCCGCACGGGGCGGCTTTCTAAAGAGGTCGGCGAAGTTACGAATAGGTGGCCGCTTTTTCTGCTACTTCAAATAGTTAAAATTTAACAATGCCCGCCCGTTCCTGCCATCTGGCTAAAAACCCTACTTTTGTTAGTCATATGTCATTGTCTATTAAACAGATTGCATTAAAAACCATTGAGGCCGAAGCCCGGTCGGTGGCTGGTCTTGCCGGTTTCCTCAACGATGGTTTTGAAGACATTGTAAACCTGCTGGCTGCCTGCCGCGGCCGCATCATTATCACCGGCATTGGCAAAAGCGCCATCATTGCCCAAAAAATAGTGGCCACCCTCAACTCTACCGGCACCCCATCCCTGTTTATGCACGCCGCAGATGCCATTCACGGCGACCTGGGCATGGTGCAGCAGGATGACCTTGTTATCCTTATCAGCAAGAGCGGGGAAAGCCCGGAAGTAAAAGTGCTGGTGCCGCTTATCAGGAATTTCGGAAATAAATTAATTGCCATGGTGGGCAATACCGGCTCTTACTTAGCCCGCCATGCCGACCACATCCTGAATACCACAGTAGACCAGGAAGCCTGCCCCAATAACCTGGCGCCCACTTCCAGCACCACCGCCCAACTGGTAATGGGTGATGTGCTGGCCGTATGCCTGATGGAGCTGCGCGGGTTTCAGCCGGATGATTTTGCCAAATTTCATCCCGGCGGCACGCTGGGCAAAAAACTGTACTTAAGAGTAGCAGATCTTTATATAAATAATGAAAAGCCGCAGGTATACGCAGAGCAACCACTCCCGGAAATAATACTGGAAATGACGCAAAAAAGACTGGGTGTAACGGCTGTGGTGGACCGGGAAGGAAAGCTGCTGGGCATCATCACCGATGGAGACCTGCGCCGTATGCTGAAAAACAATATCCGCCTTGACGATAACATTACCGCCGCTTCCATTATGACAAAGGAACCAAAAACCATTGCTCCGGGTGAGTTGGCGGTGGAAGCGCTGGACTTGTTGCGCAAAAAAGAGATAACACAACTGGCCGTTGTGGAAAATGGTGTTTACCTTGGCATCATTCACCTGCACGACCTGGTGAAAGAAGGCCTGATTTAGCGATTATATTTATTTAACCTAATTTAATTATTATTTACGCTCCTTATCATGAACCCTAATCACTACGTAGCCATCATGGCAGGCGGTATCGGCAGCCGGTTTTGGCCGATGAGCCGTACCAACCATCCCAAACAGTTTCTTGATATTCTTGGTACGGGCAAAACGCTGATACGGGAAACATTTGAACGATACGGAAAAATAGTACCGCCTGAAAATATATACATCGTTACCTCACAGGAGTATGTAGATAAGGTACAGCAGGAGCTGCCGGAACTGCCTGCCGGTAATATACTGGCAGAACCATCCCGCAAAAACACAGCCCCCTGCATTGCTTATATCGCCTTTAAGCTGCAGCAAAAAAATCCCGACGCACTCATGATGGTAGCACCGGCCGACCACCTGATACAGGATGAAGCAGGGTTTGCAGATACAGCCAGCCGGGCTTTTTCTTTTGTTGATACCGTCAATGCGCTGGTGACTATCGGTATCAAGCCCAGCCATCCCAATACCGGCTACGGCTACATACAGCATGAAGCACAGGAAGCCGCTCCCGGTGTATACCAGGTAAAAACTTTTACTGAAAAGCCAAACCTGGAACTTGCAAAAACATTTTTAGCAAGCGGCGATTTCTTATGGAATGCCGGCATTTTTACCTGGAAAATAAAAACAATCATTACAGCCTTTGAGCAGCACCTGCCTGAAATGTTTGAAGTGTTTGCTGCGGAAAAAGATTCGTTCAATACACCTGCTGAAAAGGCGGCCATTGAAAGGATTTATCCGCAATGCACCAATATTTCCATAGACTTTGGCATTATGGAAAAAGCGGAGAACGTATATGTTATTCCGGCATCCTTTGCCTGGAGCGACCTGGGCACCTGGAACAGCGCCTGGGAAAATATGGAAAAAGATTATTTTCAAAATGCGGTAGCCGGGGAAAATACCATGATAGTAGATGCAAAAAGCTGCGTGGTAAATGTGCCCAATGATAAGCTGGTGGTGCTGCAGGGACTGGAAGACTATATCATCGTGGATACAAAGGATGCCCTGCTCATTTGCCAGAAATCAAAGGAACAGGAAATAAAAGACTATGTGGCGGAAGTGAAGCGCAATAAAGGCGACCGCTTTCTCTGATACTTTTCTGCTGACCCAAAAAACACCACCTTTACCATATGGTATCTTACCCGCTTTCCAATATTCTTTTCCTGGATATTGAAACAGTATCGCAATACCCCGGCTATGAAGAATTGCCGGAAAGCTGGAAGGACTTGTGGTCAAAAAAAGCCTCTTCCTTACTGCGCAGCCGTGAAGATGAAACAACGGAGAGCATTTACAACCGTGCCGCCATCTATGCAGAGTTTGGTAAAATCATCTGTATCAGTTGCGGTATCCTGAGCGGCACGGGAGACAACAAAAAGCTGCTCATAAAATCTTTTTACGGCGACCAGGAGCCGGTGCTCTTGCTGGCATTTGCCGATATGCTAAAAAAATGGTCAGCCGGTGATACCAAATACCTCTGTGCTCACAATGGCAAAGAATTTGACTTTCCTTATCTCTGCCGGCGATTCATCATTAACGGTATTCCACTCCCCGGCATACTGAACACGGCCGGTAAAAAACCCTGGGAAGTAAATCATATTGATACCATGGAGCTATGGAAGTTTGGTGATTTTAAAAACTATACTTCGCTCAACCTGCTGGCTCATGCGCTTGGTATACCCACTCCAAAAGATGACATTGACGGCAGCATGGTGGGGGATGTGTACTGGTTGCAGCAGGATTTATCCCGCATAGTCACCTATTGCCAGAAAGATGTAGTAACTATCGTACAGGTATATCTCCGGATGCTGGGCATGCCGCTCCTTCACCCGGATAATATTGAAATCAAAAGCTAAGCAATGAACCGTACTAACTATTCCTCCGGCGCCGTATGGGAAGATATTGTTGGCTACAGCCGCGCAGTGAAAATTGGTAATACAATAGAAGTGACCGGCACCGTAGCCGTGGATGAAAATAATGAGCTGGTGGGTGCCGGAGATGCCTACAGCCAAACTAAATTTATACTGCAAAAAATTGAAGCCGTTTTACAGCAGGCCGGTGCTTCCCTGCAGGATGTGGTGCGTACCCGCATGTTTGTAACAGACATTTCCCATTGGGAAGAATATGGCCGTGCACATGGTGAGTTTTTCAAGGCCATAAAACCCTGCACCAGCATAATAGAGGTAAAAGGGCTTATTGCACCTGAATACCTGATTGAAATAGAAGCCACTGCCATCATTTCTACCTGATAACATGAACATCGAAGAGTTAAGAGATTACTGCCTTTCGCTTCCCGGTGTGGAAGAAACCTTTCCCTTCGGGCCGGATACGCTTGTGTATAAGGTAAACGGTAAAATATTTCTCCTGTCCGGGCTTGATGCAGTAAATTTTGGCTTCAATGTAAAATGCGACCCTGACCTTGCGCTGGAGCTAAGGGAACAGTATGCCTGTGTAAAGCCAGGTTATCACATGAATAAAAAACACTGGAACACCATCACTCCTGACCATATAGTGGCAGACAAGCAACTACGGGAATGGATTAATCATTCGTACCAATTGGTGGCAAACCCATCTAAAAAGAAAAAGAAGAACTGACCATTATGCTGCAGAGCAAGCTCCCTCATACCGGCACTACTATTTTTACCACCATGAGCCGCCTGGCTACGGAGCACCGTGCTATCAACCTGGGGCAGGGGTTTCCTGATTTTCCCATGAATGAAAAACTGGTTTCATTAGTTAATAAAGCCATGCAGGACGGATATAATCAATATGTCCCCATGCAGGGCTACCTGCCGCTAAGAGAAAGCATTGCAGAAAAAATTGAAACCCTGTATCAAACAGCAGTTAGCCCGGAAACTGAAATCACTATTACTCCCGGCGGTACTTATGCTATTTATACAGCGCTTACCACCATCCTTCAGCCGGGCGATGAAGTCATCGTATTTGAACCCGCATATGACAGCTATATACCCAATATACTGGTGAATGGTGCTGTACCTGTTCGTATTCCCCTGCATTTCCCCGATTATAAAATAAACTGGCAGCAGGTAAAAGAAAGGATAACCGGAAAAACAAAAGCCATTATCCTTAATAATCCGAATAACCCGGCAGCATCTATACTGTCAAAAGAAGATATAACACAGCTCAAAGAAATAACAGCCGGTACCGGCATCTTTCTTATTTCGGATGAAGTGTATGAAAACATTGTATTTGACGGGCAGGAGCACCAAAGTATATTGCGCTACCCGGAGCTGCAGCAGCGCAGCTTTGTATGTTTTTCTTTTGGAAAAGTGTATCACTGCACCGGGTGGAAGCTGGGTTATTGTATAGCGCCTGCTGGTCTCATGGCTGAGTTCCGGAAAATTCATCAATACAATTGTTTCTCCTGCCATTCACCATCGCAGGTAGCACTGGCCACATTCCTGAAAGAAAAAGAACATTATCTCTCCCTGTCTTCCTTCCTGCAGCAAAAAAGGGATTTGTTCCTTTCGCTTCTCTCCGGTTCACGGTTTGAGTTTCTCCTTAGCAGCGGCAGCTATTTTATCTGTGCCCGCTATTCCCGTATCAGCAATGAAAAAGATATTGATTTTGCAGTAAGGCTTACCAAAGAAGCCGGAGTGGCCCCTATTCCTGTATCCTCTTTCTACCAGGATGGTGAGGATAATAAAGTAATCCGGTTTTGCTTTGCTAAAAAGGATGAAACACTGGAAAAAGCGGCGGAACAGTTACTACGGATTTGATTATTTAAAGTTTAGCTGTTAGTGTTTATTTGTTATTTGGTGTTTTAAAAATTACAATCCCGCTTTAGCACTGATGTCTAGCATACGGTCAATCGGTTTCTTCGCCGCTACCCGCAGCTCTTCGTCCATCGTTATTTCCGGTGTTTCATATTCCATGCACAGGTACAGCTTTTCCAGCGAATTGAGCTTCATATGCGGGCAGTCATTACAGGCGCAATGATTATCCGGCGGAGCAGGAATAAAAGTTTTATTCGGGCTTGCCTTCATCATCTGGTGCAGGATTCCTGATTCTGTAGCCACAATGAATTCATTGCTCTCATCTGTTTGCGTAAACTTCAGCAGGCCGGTAGTAGACCCGATATAATCCGCCATGCGCAATACAGGCTCTTCACATTCCGGGTGGGCTATAAACTTAGCGTTCGGGTGCCTTATCTTCAGCTTGCTGATTTTTTCCATGCTGAAAATCTCATGAACCATGCAGGCTCCATTCCAGAGCAGCATATTGCGCCCCGTCACCTTGTTGATATAAGCTCCCAGGTTTTTATCAGGCGCAAAAATTATCTTCTGCTCCTTTGAAAAACTATCTACTATCACCCGTGCATTGCTGCTGGTCACTATCACATCACTCAGCGCTTTAATGCCGGCACTGCAGTTGATATAGCTCACCACCACATGGTCAGGATGCTGCTCTTTAAATTTTTTAAACAATGGGGGCGGGCAGCTATCGCTCAGTGAGCATCCTGCCTTCAGGTCAGGAATTACCACTTTTTTCGTCGGGTTAAGGATTTTTGCCGTCTCTGCCATAAAATGCACACCGGCGAAAACAATCATATCCGCCGTAGTGCGCTCTGCCTGCTGTGCCAGCCCCAGGCTGTCGCCGATATAGTCCGCCACATCCTGTATATCCGGCTCCTGGTAATAGTGGGCCAGGATGATAGCATTTTTTTCTTTCTTCAACCGCTCTATTTCACCAAACAAATCCAGCGTAGGGTCCAGTTCTATGTCTAAAAACCCTTTTTTTTCTACTTCTGCTTTTGCGGTCTCCATGATTTCGGTTGACATACTTTTTCTTTTAATCGTAACAGGATGGCAATATTCCCACCTGATTTTCAAATTTTCAAATCAAAATTTTTCAGCCTCTCTTTTTTATAATAATTAGAATAATATATTTTTTAAAAAGAAAAGGCTATTATTACTAACCCTGTGAATTGGTGGATAAATCATTTATCAAAATTATTGTTTTTACAATATCCACATTTTTTATTCTGCTGCTCACATACACATTCCGCTCCAGTATGCGGTTTCAGCAGTTATTCACAATAAAGTGGATAAGCTGTAGCTTAATAAAAATGTATTTCCCGATGCTCCCTTTTTTGTGGAAAGCTGCCGGAAAAAATCAGGATTAATTGATGCTTTCGGGCAAGTCTGTTTTTTCATCAAAAAATATGTACTGCTATTCTTTTTCATGCACACGTTTCACATAGGGTTATTCACAGCCAAAACGGGATATTCACACGACAAAGGGGATAAATAAGTGGTTGATTATACCTTTTTGAGATTTTCTATCTGCCAGAATACAACTAACCGGCTACATATTTACCCGGTAGCTGGTACTCCTGCCTCCCGCCTGGCCAAGAAGAGCAAAGGCCCCTTTTTCCAAAAGCTGCTGCATATCCCTGGTGGCAGTGGCTTTTGATGTTTTTGTGATGCTGATATACTTTCTGGCATTCATACCTCCTTCAAAACCGGCAGGCCCTTTTTCCAGCATTCTCCTGATGACCATGATTTGCCGCTCATTTAACTGGTCTTTATAGTTGTCAAAAAAGCGGGTCTTTTTAAGGGTGAAGTCAATTTGTATTTCTGCTGCTGCCTGTGCGTTTAAGGTCGTCCGTACAAAGTATGCTATCCAGCCTGTAAGTTCATTAGAGCGCTGTGCCTGCTCCAACGCTGTATAATAGGTTTTTTTGTTCGCTTCAATGGTGCTGGAAAGGCTCAGCATCACAGGCCGCCCTATTGTTTGTGATAATGCTTTTTCCGCTATCGCCCGTCCTATCCTGCCATTACCATCTTCAAATGGATGAATGGTTTCAAAATATAAATGGGCAATAGCCGCCCGTACAGGCGCTTTTTTAATTTCATATTTTCCGCCCGGCGCTGTATCATTAAACCAGGATATAAATTTCTTCATCTCTTTTGGTACCTGTGAAGAAGGGGGTGCTTCAAAATGTATTTTTTCTTTACCCAGTGCGCCGGAAACAACCTGCATCGGGTCGCCGTGTGTGCGCCAGGCCCCTGCTTTAATGCGCTTATTTTCTCCAAGCAGCATTTGATGCCATGAAAAAAGCTTTGTTTCTGTTAGCGGCACAGCAAAACTCTCCCGGACATCTATCATTAATTCGCCCAGCCCGGCCGCAGATTTATCTTTTATGAAGCCCTTGTTATTATGAAGCCCAAGATTTTTCCGGATAGAAGAAAGAACGTCTTTCCTGTTTGGAAACTCACCTTCTATCTCAGACGTCTTGATGGCTTCAGACAGGATGATATCAATAATAGCCTCCTGCTTTGTTGCCCCGGGCAGGCCTTCCAGCAGACCCGAAACACGCCCTGCTTTTTCTGAAAATAACAGCAGTTCACCCTCCACCTCATCTGATGAGTACCTGAATTTCAGCCAGTCTTTTTGCTGCCAGTTATACTTTGCCATGAGCCGGTTAAAATGTTTATTTGGCTCAAATATCGTAAAAAAATGAGCCAAATAAATCGTTACCCGGTTCTTTTTCTGCTGTAAGCAGGTAACGCAGAAATAAAATGAATACCTGTCTGGCGATTTTAAAGACAGACGCTTACCCGCTTTCACCAGCATCCGTTTATCAAAATCACCCCGGATAGTTGAACATATAGCAGTTTAATTTTTTACTTTGGGCATCCAAAATCTGAATCATGATATATATAAAACGATTATTGCTGGTCATTGGTTTATTGATTACCACGTTGGTAAAGGCGGAAGAAGGCATGTGGCTGCCTTTTTTGCTGGAAAAGATGAATGAAAAAGAAATGAAGTCACTGGGTATGAAGATAAATGCCCGCGATATATATGATGTAAATAAAGGCAGCCTGAAAGATGCCATCGTCAGCTTTGGGGGCTTTTGCACCGGGGAAGTGATTTCGGAAAAAGGCCTGGTGCTTACCAACCACCACTGCGGATTTGATGTAATACAAAACCACTCCACGCTGGACAGAAACTATATCCGGGATGGATATTGGGCAAAGACAAACAGCGAAGAGCTGGTTAACCCTTCTTTATTTGTCACCTTCATTGTAAGAATAGAAGATGTGACACAGGCCATTCTGCAGGGAGTAACACCGCAACTGACAGAGAGCGAAAGACAATCCCGCATTGATAAAAACATAAATGAATACCGCAAGACGGTAAAAAAGGAAGACTACCAGGATAGCTTTATCCGGGCTTTTTTTGAAGGAAACCAGTATTGCCTTTTTGTAACGGAGACATACCGGGATGTACGGCTGGTGGGCGCCCCGCCCTCTTCTATCGGTAATTTTGGAAAAGATACAGACAACTGGATGTGGCCCCGGCATACAGGAGATTTTTCCCTTTTCCGCATCTATGCCGGTAAGGATAATAAACCGGCGGCCTACTCACCGGATAATGTGCCTTACAAGCCGAAAAAATCACTTTCGATTTCCTTAGATGGTGTGGCCGAAAAAGATTTTACCATGGTCTTTGGCTTTCCGGGAAAAACAATGGAATACCTGCATAGTGCTGCAGTAGACCAAACGGTACATATCAACGACCCGGCAAAAATCGGAATCCGGGACAGGGCGCTGGCGGTAATAGACGGCTACATGCGCCGTGATGAGCAGATAAAAATTCAATATGCTGCAAAGTATGCCAGCATCAGCAACGCCTGGAAAAAATGGCAGGGAGAAGTGCTGGGACTTACCCGTACCGGCGCAGTGGCAAAAAAGAAGGAATACGAAAACAGGTTTCAGCAACGGGTAAATGCAAACCCCGCCTGGAAAAACGTATATGGAAATTTATTGCAGGACCTTCAAACTGCTTATGATGAAATAGCGGAGCTGAGCAAGGCAAGAGATTATTTCCTGGAAATAACCAGCAAGATTGAGCTGTTTTA
>DAOLFO010000081.1:0-11667 GCA_035326305.1 Chitinophagaceae bacterium | reverse complement strand
GCAGGCGGGCAAGCGGCACTTCCTGCTTAGGCATTTTTCTTTTGTTTCAGTATGCGGAGCAGCGTAGTGACCTCCAGGTAGGTATACACTATGTAAAGGAACATACTGCTGAACAGGGCCGGCTTATTTACCGCTTTGCCGGCAATCATGATATACACAAAGGCAGCGATAGCAATCACAAAAAATTTAATAATAAAAGACCCGTAAACAGCCCTTACAAAAACATTGGGGTTCTGTGATTGCAGGCTGCGCAGCGTAAGCAGGAAACTGACAGTGGCCACCAGTGCCAGTATAAGGTTGGCTGCTGCCAGCGCCACTACATCCACCCCTTTTTGACGCAGCAGGCTGCTGCCGCCTAACAGCAGCAGGTTGACCACTAAAAAAGCGAAAAATATCGGGCGGAGCGCCTGCCAGTTAGATTTGCTCATTTTTATTCCGGTTATCAGTTTGCCGGGTCGGCTTATACTAAAAAACAGGCCCGGGATGAGCAAAGGTAACGCACAGTAAAACAATGGCAAGGTGCGCAGCAGCGCTATTTGCCCTGCTCACGGAAAAGCAAATAATCGCAGTCCCGTCTGCTACATAGCGGCGGAGCTTCCCTGCTGCCGTGCAGATTGGTGTGTATTAAGAGAGAACAGGCTCTTCGTGCCCGTTCAGGCTGCTTACTTCCTTTACAGTTTCGGCTGCTCCCATATGGCATTGCCCGTTGAAGATAGCCGAAGGCTCTACCTGCAGGCGGGTGGCATACAGGTTGCCGTTTACTACCGAATCGCCGCGGAGCTGCAGCAGGTCTTTTACTTTGATATTGCCGGAAACCTTGCCAATAATATCGGCCTGGTTGCCATTGATGTCCCCTTCCACGGCGCCATTGGCGCCTATTATCACTTTAGCGGAACTGTGGATGTTGCCAACGATAGTGCCATCAATGCGGAGGTCACTGTTGCTGCTGATGTCACCTTTTACAGTAGTGCCGGCACCAATCAGCGTAGTGCCGTTTCCGGCAGTTGATTTTTCAGGGAGCATGTCGGATTTGTTTTTTGCGTTGAACATAGATACTCGATTTTAAAAGCAAGGCTGTTATGAAATAGTTGGTTAAAGCATTCTTTAGTCAAAAGTGAAAATAAAACAGCAGCGCTGGCCAGCCTGTTTTCTCCATCAATCTTCTCTTTTGAACTTTGGTTTTTGGTTTTTCATTTTACAAACCATTCTCAATCCTCTTCCATCTCATCCTTCGGCACTTCCAGCAGGGTCGTATCAAGCGTGGCCGGCATATCGCCCTTTAGTATTCTTTGCACATTCTCAATATACTTTGCCTGCTGCAGGTTTTGCTTATTAGCGGCGTCTACGTTCATTTTCATTTGCCGGTATTCCCTACCCACTCTCAGGTCATCATACCCGGGGATATAGTATTTTAACGGCGTAAAAATTATGAGCGCCACCGTCAGGCCGATTAATACAACAAAAATTGTGCTCAAAGTGATATAAACGCTCAGGCGGGACAACTTAAAGGTCACCACTTCCTCGTAGGTATCATCATTCATTACTACCAGCCGGTAACGGTTACGCAGTCGTTTGAAGGTGGAGCTGGCTTCCGGTTTGGACATTCGTTGATTTTTAAGATAATGGGTTTCACCAGCGGCGCCTGCCGGCGCTGCTGAAAATGGTAAGGTAAAAAAATTGAGTTGGTTTTGCCTGCTTTTCCTTCTTTTTCTCTGAAAAAAAGGGATAATACCCTGCCCGGCCATGCAGACGACGGCATACCGGTCATTTTTTAATAAAAAGCGGGCCCGCAGCATACTAAAATCTTTGAATTTCAGTTATTAAGGGTTTAGTTTACGATCCAAATGCTGTTGCTGCGAAATACCTGCTTTTACGCTGCTCTGATACTATTTGTAAGTATATGCCCCGCAATGGTTTGGGGACAGGAGGGCTATATACCGGACATTAAAAAGCCCAAACAGTTTGAAAACCGGGTGCTGCGTTCCGAAAAATCAGATGATAAAAAATTCTCCTTCCCCCGCCGGGTGATGCAAAATACCATCACACACTACAACTATTACTACAATGCCAGCCTCAAGCTACAGGATATTCTTACACGGGCTAAAGAATCTTTCCGGGACGACTTGTCGCAACTGCTGCCCTTCTACAATTATTCCTTAGATGCCACTGCTGCCGACAGCCTGCAGATTGATTCCCTGTCCTATAAATCGCAGTCAGCTATCGTGCTGCATGATGTACGAAACGATTGGGCTGATAATATGTACCTGCTATGGGCACAGGCTTACTTTCTGAAAAAACAGTTTGACTCATCGGCGCTCATGCTCCAGTTTATCAATTATGCTTTTGCAGAAAAAGAAGATGACGGGTACTACAAAATGATTGGCAGCGCCAGGGATGGCAACTCTGCTGCCAGTATTTCTTCCAAAGAAAAAAAGGGATTGTTTAGCAAAACATCCAGCCGCAATGATGCTTTTGTCTGGAGGATACGCACACATATAGAGCGAAACCAGTATGCGGATGCCGGTGCACTCCTGCTAACATTAAAAGACGACCCGGCCTTTCCCATCCGCCTGCATGATGACCTGGAAGAGCTGCAGGCTTATTCTTTTTACCGCCGGCAGATGTGGGACAGCGCAGCTCTACACCTGGAGCAGGCCCTCAGCAATGCACCCACCCGCCAGGAGAAAGCCAGGTGGGAATACCTGATCGGGCAGCTTTATGAACGCACAGGCAGGCATGAGCAGGCCCTCAGCTATTTTGACAAAGTAATCAGCCATACCAGCGACCCTGTGATGGAAGTGTATGCCAGGCTGGCTTCGGTAAGGGTGACAAAGCAGGAAGGAAATGACAACAGCTCAGAAAATATAGCCACCCTGCTGCGGATGGCGCGGCGGGACAAGTATACAGACTACCGGGATATTATTTACTACATGGCCGCACAGATGGAACTGGAGCGGGACAGCACGGCTGCTGCAATGGCCTGGCTGAAAAAAAGCACACAATACGCCAGCAACAACCTTGCACAACGCAATATAGCTTTTCTGCAACTGGCAGAGCTGTCATTTCAATATAAAAAATACCCGGAGTCGCTCAGCTTTTACGACAGCCTGCGGCTCGAAGATGCAGCACTGCTGGCTAAAATGGACGAAATAGGCTCCCGCAAGGAAATGCTGGGGCGCCTTATTCAGCAGCTCAGCATTATCCAGCGGCAGGACAGCCTGCAGCAGATAGCAGCTATGCCCGAAGAAGAAAGGGTAGCGCTGGTACGCAAAAAAGTAAGTGCCCTGCGCAAACAACAGGGACTGAAAGAAGAAAAGGAAACCATAACAACCAGTATTCCCCGTGCCGAAGACCTGGCCCCTAACCTTTTTAATGACAATAAAAAAGGTGAATGGTATTTTTATAACAATACATTGAAACAAAAAGGGTACTCCGATTTTAAATCACGGTGGGGTTCCCGTCCCAATACAGATAACTGGCGCCGGAGCAGCGCCCTGGTTTCCGGCAATACCCGCAGGGATCACCTGCAGGGCAACACCTCTGCCACACCCGGCGATGAAGATCCCGGTGAAATAAATTTTGAAACGCTGTACGCCCGCCTGCCGCTCACGCCTGATAAGATGCAGCAGTCAAACGACTCCCTGAAAGCCGCCCTTTTCAACAGCGGAAAAATTTATGTGCAGGAGCTGGAAGATTGCGAATCAGGCACAAGCGCCCTGGAACGGGTACGAAGCAATTTTGACGATCATCCGAATATGGATGAAGTGTTATTTAATCTTTATCTCTGCTATAATAAAAACGGGAAAGCAGGAAAAGCATCAGAAATAAAAAACCTGCTTTCTACCAAATACCCGGGCAGTTCCCATACAGCCATTGTAGTAAGCGGTAAAAATCCCGAAGGAGAGCACATCATACCGGAAGCCACCAAAGCTTATGAAAAAGTATACGATCTCTTCCTCGAAGGAAAATTTGATGAAGCCCGTGAATTGAAAAAAACTGCCGATCAGCAATACGGCAGCCATCACTGGACACCGCAACTGCTGTACATCGAATCCGTATATCATATCAGGAAACGGGAAGACAGCATTGCCAAAGAAGCGCTGCAAAATATTTTATCCCGCTTCCCGGATCATGCCATCGGCGCCAAAGCGTCCATATTGCTGAATGTGCTGAACCGGCGTGATGCCATTGAAGAAGAACTGCGTAACCTGGTAATCGTAATGCCCGCTGCAGATACTAACCAGCAAAAAGAAACAGCCGGTGCAGAACAGGAAGATGCACTGAAGCGGCGCACACAGCCCCGCTTTACCGATGCCAGTAAAGCCATTGTAACCGGCACGGAAAAAGACAAAACAAAAATTGGCGCCCCTGACTCAAAAGTACCGGAGAAGGAACAGGCAGTTGCCATCCAGAAACCTGTGCTGGCTCCCGGTAAGGAGATACAAAAAGAAGTACCGGATAAGAAAGACAGCATACCACCAGTAGCGGCTATACCGGAAACAAAAAAAGATACTGCGGCTGCAGTGGTGAAGCCACCTGCCACAGAAACGGTAAAGCTCCAGGCGGCACCGGATGCCTATCACTATGATGCGGCAGCACCTCACTATGTCATGATCGTCCTCACTAAAGTGGATCCCATTTTTGTGAATGAAGCCCGCAACGCATTTTTCCGGTACAACAAAGACCAGTATTACAACAAGCAAATGAAAGCCGACCTGGTACAACTGGACAATGATAATCACCTGCTGCTCATCAGCCCGTTCAGCAATGCGGCCGAAGCAGTAGCTTATATTGACCAGACAAAACCGCGGACAGCTTCCGAAATCGTACCCTGGCTCACAGGCGGCAAATACAGCTACAGCATCGTTTCGGAAAGGAACTTAAAGCTGCTGCAGGAAAAGAAAAATGCAGAGGAATATAAAAAATTCCTGCAGCAACAGGTACCGGGCAAATTTTAATAACTTGTACCAGAGCCGGATAGCCACCGGACACTCCAATCAAAAACCCTGACTGCTTTGTGAAAAAATTAATGCCCCGGGCTGCGTGGCGGGTAAGGTTTTTGCTAATTTCGGGGCAGCTACGCTCATCATAACCAGTAATAAACTATGAAGAAATCAGTGCGCATATTCTGGCGGATCTTTTTGATAGGGTTTGCCTCTTTTATCCTGCTTATCTTATTGGCCAACTTTGGCGTCTTTGGCAAAATGCCTTCGCTGGCAGAGCTGGAAAACCCTTCTGTCTTCCAGGCATCGGAAGTTATTGCCAATGACGGCACGTTAATGGGAAAATATTATACAGAAAAAGGAAACCGCAGCAATGTAAAATACCGCGATATTTCCCCCAATGTGATCAATGCACTCATTGCTACGGAAGATGAGCGTTTCTATGAGCATTCGGGTATTGACTTCCGCTCCACCCTGCGTGCCGTATTTACCCTTGGCCGCCAGGGCGGCGGCAGCACCATTACCCAGCAGCTTGCGCTCAATCTCTTTAATGAAAGGGCTTCCAACCCGGTGAAAAGGGTGATTCAGAAGCTGAAAGAATGGATCATCGCCGTAAAGCTGGAAAGAAATTTTACCAAAGAAGAAATTGTCACCTTATACCTGAATGCTGTTCCTTTTGGCGATAACATATACGGCATCCGCAATGCCGCCCGTACCTTCTTCCAGAAAGAGCCTGACCGCCTTACCGTGGAAGAGGCGGCCGTACTGGTGGGCATGCTGAAAGCCAACTATACATACAATCCCCGCCGCAACCCGAAAGCGGCCATGGAGCGCCGCAATGTAGTGCTGAGCCAAATGGTGATCAACAACAAGCTAAGCGCCGCTGAAGCAGAAAAGCTCAAGAAGCAGCCGATTGTATTGCGCTACCGCAAGCTGGATGAAAGCAATGGCTATGCGCCTTACTTCAGGGAAGTATTGCGTGAGGAAGTAAAGAAACTGCTGAAAGACATTGAAAAGCCGGGCGGCGGCCGCTATGATATTTATAAAGACGGGCTGAAGATATACACCACCATCAACCCCCGCATGCAGGAATATGCAGAGGAAGCTGTGGCAGCCCATATGCCCAACCTGCAAAAAGCGCTGCAGGCACAGGCTAAAGTGAAAAACGGTTCTGTATGGAAAGGGCATGAAGATGTACTGGAAAAACAAATGAAAGCCAGCGACCGATGGAAAAATATGGCGGAAGACGGCATGAGCGATAAGGAAATAAAAGCTGCCTTTCAGCAAAAAGTGCCCATGAAAGTATTTGCCTGGAACAGCAAGCGTGAAAAGGACACAACAATGACGCCTTATGACTCTATCCGCTATCACCGGCAAATGCTGCAAACCGGCTTTATGGTGATGGATCCGCTGACAGGTGAAGTAAGGGCATGGGTAGGCGGCATTGATTTTAAAACATACAAATTTGACCATGCTAACCTGAACACAAAAAGACAGGTAGGCTCTACTATCAAACCATTGCTATATATGGAAGCGATAGAAGAAGCGGGCTTTACACCGGATACGGAAGTGGAGGATGTGCAGCAAAATTTTGGTAAAAACCAACTGGTGCCTGCCACCACAAAATCCTGCAGCGGAAATACGATGACCATGGCCTCAGCGCTGGCCCATTCAAGAAACTGTGCCACCGCCTATATCATGAAGCAGGTAGGACCACAGCGGTTTGCAGATTTCCTGTCCAGGCTCAGCGTACCTACCAAAGTAGAAGCCTATCCTTCCATTGCACTCGGCTCCTGCGATCTTTCTTTATATGAAATGATGTGGGCCTATACTTCATTTCCCGGCAGGGGCTTTACCACACAGCCTGCTTTTATTTCACGTATTGAAGACAGGAATGGTAATGTGATCAAACGCTTTGACTATACTGCCAACCGCAAAGAAGCCGTAAGCGAAGTGGCTGCTTATACCATGACCCGCATGATGCAGGGAACGGTGGACAGGGGCACGGCTGCGGGGTTGCGGACAAGGCTGGGAGCTACTGAAATGGGTGGCAAAACAGGTACTACCAATGATAATGCCGATGCCTGGTTTATGGGCTATACACCACAACTGCTGGGTGGCGTATGGATTGGTTGCGACGACCGCTTTATCCGTATTGAAAACGGCCTGGGTTATGGAGGCCGTGCTGCTATGCCCATCTGGGAAATTTTCTTTAAAAAAGTATATGCCGACAAAACGCTCGGCATAGAAAAAGACGCCCGTTTCCCGCAGCCGGCAGACTATGGCACAGAGATCAACAGCGCATATGATATTCCTATTGAAATTGATCCTAACCCGGCGGGTGAAGGTGAAGACCAGGGAGTAGGTACGGCCGATGACTATAGCATGTCACATGAGTATATCGGGCCGGAGTCAAAAAAAGTGGTGGAGGATGATCAGCCTGCCAAAGACACCGCTTCCAAATCCCAGGACAAAAAGGGAAATGATAAGCCGATAGGATCGGTCCAGGAAGAGCCAAAAAAAAAGAAAGGTTTCCTGAACCGCCTGTTTAATAAAAAAGATAAAAAGGATAATAAGAAAAACTAAGCGCTCTATTTCTTCAGATCGATCAGGTAGTCTACCGCCAGTTCATAGCCTTTCAGCCCCAGGCCGATAATGCTGCCTGCTGCTTTAGCCGATACATGTGATATATGCCGGAACGGCTCACGGGCATATACATTGGAAATATGCACTTCTATCACCGGGGCGGGTACCGCTGCAATAGCATCACCAATAGCTACAGAAGTATGTGTATATGCTGCGGGGTTCAGGATAATACCATCGGCAGCAAAACCCGCCTGCTGTATTTCTGTCACCAGTTCCCCCTCTATATTACTCTGGTAGTAACTAAACTGGATATGCGGATACCGGGCCTGCAGCTTTTGCAAAAAAGCATCAAATGGCTGGCTGCCGTAGATATCTGTTTCCCGCCTGCCCAGCAGGTTCAGGTTGGGCCCGTTGATGATCGTTATTTTCATACGTCACCAAAAATAATCAATCGGTGAACTTTATCCTTTTGATTTTTTTATTTCGGCAATAAAATCATCGAAAAGGTAGCGGGAGTCATGCGGGCCGGGAGTGGCCTCGGGATGGTATTGCACGGAAAAAGCCGGCTTGCCTTTTACACGTATACCTTCTATGGACTGGTCGTTGAGGTTGACATGCGTGATCTCGATATGCTCCGCTTTCCGCACGGCTTCGGGATCCACGCCAAAGCCGTGGTTTTGCGTGGTGATCTCGGAGCGACCGGTGATCATATTTTTTACAGGGTGGTTCAGCCCCCGGTGCCCGTGGTGCATTTTAAAGGTAGGTATGCCATTAGCCAATGCCAGCAACTGGTGGCCAAGGCAAATGCCAAACACCGGTTTATTTTCCTCAAGTATCTGCTTCAGCGTAGCAATGGCATAATCCATCGGGGCCGGATCGCCTGGGCCGTTTGAAATGAAATATCCGTGCGGCTCAAATTTATTTACTTCGGCCAGTGGGGTTTTTGCAGGAAACACTTTTACATAAGCACCCCTGTCTGTCATACACTGTAAAATATTTTTCTTCACTCCATAATCCATTACAGCAATGCGTATATCAGCAGCAGGGTTTCCTGCTGTATACTCCTGGCCGGTGCTGACCCTGGATGCCAGCTCCAGCCCGTCCATATCCGGTACATCCGCCAGCTTTTGCTTTAATGTATCCACATCCAGCACTTCAGAAGATATAATGCAGTTCATGGCACCCTTTGTACGGATATGCGCTACTAATGCCCGTGTGTCTATCCCTTCGATGGAAACAATGTTGTTTGCTTTCAGGTATTCATCCAGTGAGCCGGCAGCCTGGCGGCGGGAATAGGTTTCTTCCAGGTTTCTGCCAATGAGGCCGCTGATCTTGACACTGCCCGACTCCACTTCTTCCTCTTTCACGCCATAATTGCCTACATGCGCCGTGTTCATGATCAGTATTTGCCCAAAGTAGCTGGGATCGGTAAATACCTCCTGGTAGCCGGTCATGCCGGTATTGAAACATATTTCTCCGGTAGTGGTACCTATGGCGCCAAAGGCTTTTCCGTGTGCTACGGTACCGTCGGCTAATACTAAAACAGCGGGCAATTGCTTTACAGGCATTGATAATGAAGGTTATCGGTGAAACAAATTGCGCAAAGGTAGTACTGAAAAAGTTCTCAGCACTGAAAAATATTTCACAAAGCCTGCTTATTATCCACAAAAAAAGGGCTTACGCCCCTTTTCATTATGCCACTGCTGCCAGGGGCAGCAATTTGATGTTTAGACGTTTAGGTGTTTCGCCTAATTATCTATTCGCAAAAAATTGCCATGCCGGTCAAATTCCAGCTTTACATTATTGGACAGCTCTACATCCTGTGTGGCATCATCAATTTCCCATTCCTTAATAAATGCGCCGGGATAGTTGGCAGACACATACGATACAATAAGGATGGGAAGGGCGCTATCAGGTATAGGTGTAGTGCCTTCTATTTCTTTAATGTCCCCGTTCCTGGCAAATGTGAGCTTTGTGCCGTTTTCAAGATACACGTAGTAGGAAATTTTCAGATCATCCCGCTCTTTCACCGCCTGGCGGATGGCCACGCTGCCATAGTGTGTTTGCACATAGCCACGTACATCTGCCGGCAGGTCTTCCGTATCAATGATCTTCTCTTTATCACAGGCTGTTAATAATAATGCCGGTAAAAGGGCTAACAATAATAACTGTTTCATGTTTACTGGTTTTTAGGTTTTGTATGTGACACCTGAAACGGCAGTCACCCCTATTCTTTTTTCAAAAAATCAAAACTCAATTTTATAGTTCAGGATAGGGATAATCCCATTTTGCACACTTAGCTTTTCCTGTTGCAGCCAGGCATCATAATAATTACCAAAAGCATTGAGCCGGTTTGTTACATTTTGCATATCAAGGGAGAGGTGGTGAGTAATCCGCCTTACATTCCATTTAATATAAAACCGTAAGTCCAGCCGGAAATAAGCGGGGTTCTGGATGCTGTACGCCTTTTCATACTGGTAAACGGTGTATCCGTCCCGCTCTGACCTTTCGATATCAACAGGTGTGGTACGGTAGCCGCCGGCCCATATCGCTTTCAGGTGCAGCCCCGTGGTGCGGCGGCCTGCTTTTCTTACAAAATCTTTTCCCGCAGTAAGGCTGTTCAGAAATCCGCCGTCGAAGCGGGTGCTGCGCTCCACTCCTTTTTTGTCAGTATACAGCGACCGGTACAGCGATGTGTTGAGCATATAATAAAAATCATTGGCCAGGTACCGCTCCAGCGATAACTCGACTCCATAGTTTTTTCCTTTCCCTTTGCTTACCAGCTTCTCTCCCACCCATTCATCCAGTACATTCACCAGCGAGAAAGTGCTGGTATCCGCATCTGCCACCGGTACCCGGAACAGGTGCTGGTAATACACTTCTGCCTTTAGCCGGAGATTGGGACGGAGAAACTGCTGGTAACTGGCTACAAAATGATGAGCCTGTGCCAGCTTCAGATCTTTATTGGGAAAAACTGTTTCGCCAGAAACGTTGTTTGCCTTATAAAAATATACGCTGTAAGGATGAAGCTGGCTGTGCAGACCGTACCCGATACTCACCGAACGCTTTTCATCCATGCTCCACCGCAGTGAGAGGCGCGGCTCTGCCGAAGATGTATTGTTGTAAAAAAGATGCAGGTAGTGAACCCCCGGATGGATAAACACATTTGGCGCCAGCGCATATTTCCATTGTACAAAAGCCTGCAGTGTTTGCATATTGCTGTCAGCACTGATTGTTTGCCGCAGCGGCCCGCCGGCCATATCATTGGAGTACTGAGAGTAATCAAGCCCGATATCCGACAGGATGATACCTCCGCGAATACTGCTCTTATTGCTAAAGCGGTGATTCAGCACACTGGTAAGCATCCATTTGCCTGTTTGATAATTGTTTTTATAATTATCCACCTGGCTGCCGTCTCCTTTCACGTACAGTTGGTCATAGCGATTGACTGCACGGCTATAGCCGGCTGCCGAGCGCAGCATGGTACGGTTGCCTGTTTGCAGGGTATGTGTCAGTCCGTTCATGCTGGTATTGGCGACAAAAACCCCGCCATAGCGATCACCTTCTTCTTTCCATTCCTGCGGATCAGCCAAGGGATCCTCCTCCTGCGAACTGCGGCCATTAAATCCAAACAGGCCAAAAGTACCTGCCCTGCCGGCCGGCAAATGAATATGATAGGATAAATCCTGGAAATCAGTAACTCCCTGTGCCAGCGGCAGGCCGATCTTTTGAAGCAGGCTGAGTGTGGAGTAACGATAATTGATAAGGTAAGAACCTTTATACTTTTTACTGAAAGGCCCTTCCGCCGCCGCATTCAGTCCCAGTATACCGGCCTTCAGCGTATACTCTCTTTTTTCATTATTCCCTTTTCTTAATTTCAAATCAAACACACCGCTTAACCCGTTTCCGTATTCGGAGGCAAAGGCGCCGGTAATAAAATCAGAATTGCCGAGCAACTGTGCGCTCAATATAGAAATACCACCGCCGGTAGTACCCACCGAGCTGAAGTGGTTAGGGTTAGGAATATCCAGCCCTTCCATTCTCCAGAGCAAGCCGGATGGGTTGTTTCCCCTGATCACAATATTATTGCCTCCGTCTTCAGCAGTCATAATGCCGGCAAACGAAGTGGCCATACGCA
>DAOLFO010000430.1:0-2314 GCA_035326305.1 Chitinophagaceae bacterium | reverse complement strand
GGCCGCTCACTGGAAGATGTGATCATAGAGCCGGTGCGCAGCATCCTTATTCCGGGTTTTGACGAATTGAAGCGGCAATGCATAGCGGCAGGCGCATTGGGCGGTGGCATTTCAGGCTCCGGCCCTTCGGTATTTATGCTATGCAAAACACCGGATAAGGCAGCCGCTGTGAGCGAAGTAATGAAGCAGGTATATGAGCGTTTGGGCATAGCGGCTCATGTGTATGTGACCCGCATCAGTCCTGCCGGGGTAAAAATAATTGCTGAATAGGCTTAATATTTTAAACGCTTTTTATTTCCATGAACTATTATTCTACTAATGGGGCCTCTCCGCTCACGGATTTTCGTGAGGCAACTATCAGCGGGCAGGCGCCGGATAAAGGCTTGTATTTTCCTGAAAGGATACCTGCTGTTGATAAGCAGTTATTAAACAGCATGGAAGAAATGAGCGATGCGGAAATTGCATTGGAGATCATCCGGCCGTATGCGGGTAATACTATTCCGCCAGATGAATTGCAGCGTATCGTGTCTGAAACATTAAACTTTCCCATACCACTTGTACCTGTTAATGGTGATATTGCTGCGCTTGAATTATTTCATGGCCCCACGCTGGCATTTAAAGATGTGGGCGCCCGCTTTATGAGCCGCTGCCTGGGATATTTTTTAAAAAATGAAACAAAAAAAGTAACAGTGCTGGTGGCTACTTCCGGTGATACAGGCGGGGCAGTAGCCAGTGGTTTTTACGGGGTGGAAGGCGTGGAAGTGGTGATACTGTACCCTTCGGGAATGGTAAGCCCGGTGCAGGAAAAGCAACTGACCACCTTTGATAAAAATATCCGGGCACTGGAAGTGCAGGGCAGCTTTGATGATTGCCAGCAGATGGTAAAGCAGGCCTTTGCAGATACGGAGTTAAAAGAAAAGCTGTTCCTGACCTCTGCTAACTCTATTAATGTAGCCCGCTGGCTGCCGCAGCAGTTTTATTATTTTCTGGCATATAAGCAATGGGCTGATAAGGATCAGCCGCCGGTAATAGCGGTGCCAAGCGGCAACTTCGGAAATATTTGTGCCGGCATGATGGCGAAAGCATCCGGTCTGCCGGTGGGTCATTTTATTGCAGCCTGCAATGTGAATGATATTGTATCCGCTTACCTGGATACCGGACTGCTGCAGCCCCGTGCCGCTGTGCCTACCCTGAGCAATGCAATGGATGTGGGTAATCCCAGCAATTTTATCCGTATACTGGAAATTGTTAAACACCAGGTACCCTTGTTAAAGGAGCAGTTTTCTGCTGTAACCGTAACAGACAGGGAAACCCTGGATACTATTCGATCTGTATACGGGCAATATGGTTACCTTTTAGATCCGCATGGTGCAGTTGGCTACAAAGCCCTGCAGGATTATTTATCTGTTCATCCGGGTAAAAAAGGAATAGTGCTGGAGACGGCCCACCCGGTAAAATTTCCGGCTGCGGTGGAAGCAGTAACAGGTGAACCTGTTGCGCTTCCCGTTTTCCTGGAAGAACTTATGCGCAGGCCGGCGCAGAAAGAGACGGTTAAACCATATTATAGTGTACTGAAGGATTACCTGCTTCGCAGGGCTTAATCACATTTATAGAAAAATTTTTGTACTGATTCAACAGCACCACCGTTTGTCATGTCTTTTGCTGTGATAGTATGCACCAGGTTTTCTGTATTATACGTATACTCAAAGATGTAATCCCTTTCATCAAAATCAGATTCGGTGGCGCGGGTCATGATGTTTTTGCTCAGCAAAAAAGCATCCTGCAGGTTGCTTCCGTCCGGCGGACCCAGCAGCAATTGTGAAAACGAAGCCGCGTTGTAGAAGTTATTTAATTTGGCCAGGTCATAACTGTAGGTGGTGGTCATTACTTTTTCATCACTATCGTCATAATGGTCGGTGGACACCAGATTGTCATTGCTCCAGTGGTATATCATTTTCCCGGCATACACATATTCTGCTGCTGACGCATCAAAATAATATGATCCGGCAGCATACCGTTTACCATTGTTGTAGGTAAGCAGGTATTTGCTTTTTTCTCCTTCGCCAGTGCCATACAGGTTAAATGCATATATCTCTTCTGATACCTGTCCTTCTCCGTTGTAGCTCCATTGTGTTTTAAAAAGCCAGTTGCCATCTTCAATGTAAGTGGCGTTTACTGGTTTTTTATTCCCGTTATACTCAATGCTGAGTGTGATGCCCGCATCGGATTGAAAGCCTGTGACCAGGTCATTAGCATATACCAGTTTGGCGCCAAAAAAATCGAGCCAGAGTGAATCAGGCTGGCAAAGGGCAGG
>DAOLFO010000080.1:0-11713 GCA_035326305.1 Chitinophagaceae bacterium | reverse complement strand
GCTTCAGCTAATGCTCTTCTTGCTCTTCCGGTTTTTAACCGGATAATATCCTGTTTTGAAGGGATGCTCATACCCGTACTCCCTCATTTTTGATATTAATGAACAAAGGTGTGTTGATGTATTTGCTGTACCATTCTTTTTTGGTGCGGACAAGGGGAGTTATCACCTGGTGGTAGTCAAGTTCCAGGTTGTATAAGAGCGTTGTTATTGCTTTTTGATCATTGTAAGAATAGCGTTCTTTATTCAGCAATATCAGCAGGTCCAAATCCGAACCGGGGCGGTTGTCCCCCCTGGCAAATGAGCCGAAAAGGAATACTTCTGCACCGGGGTAGGCGAGCAGTATCTTTTGCTTTATTTCAGCTACCAGGCTATGGGGGTTCATGCTGCAAAAATACTTTTATTTTATCTTTTCCCCCGCCTCCTTCGCCTCTGTAAAGCTCTTGTCTAAGCTATATGCTTTCTCATAGCTGAGCCTGGCTTCCTGTTTTTGCCCGGCGGCTTCCTGGCAGCGGCCGATCCAGTACCAGGCATCGGGGAAGGCAGGTGAAATGCGGTTGGCCAGCTCAAAGGTGCTTTGCGCTTCCTCCGGTTTTTTTTGCGAAAGCAGTATCTTACCTTTTTCAATATAAGCGTTCAGGTAGCGGTGGTCGTGCTGCAGCGTTTCATCAAAGGCTTTCAGCGCTTTTGACGTTTCACCGGACTGAACATAATATAATCCCTTTACATAGCGGGCATTGGTATGGATGCGCTGCGTATCGGCTTTTATCAGTGAGTCGGCTATCAGCAGGGCCCGGGGATTTTTGGCCTCTGCATACTTATAGCTGAGCTGGTCTGCTATTTCTTTATTGGAAGGCAGCAGTTGATACGCCTTTTCCAGTGTGGCAATCACTCCCGCCCCGTCATTTTTTTCTTCCAGCAGCTCTGCTTTCAGCATCAGCGTATTTACCTGGTTCGGCTCATTTGCCAGTATGCTGTCACATATGGCAATGGGTGTTGTTGTTTTTTTTTTTTCCTTGTGTGCCCGTGCAAGGCTAAGCTGCAGCAGCAGTGACTGAGGAAGCTCACGTACCGCCTCCTGCAAAAAAAGGATGGCGGAGTCCGGCTTCCCGGCAGCCAGTATGTTGCTGACACCAAGCGCATAGTTTTCTTCCCTGCGCAGCTCCCATGCCCGCCGGAAGTCATCCAGAGCAGGGGCCGCCTGCCCGTCTTTATTCAGCAGTATTGCCCGCTGAAAATAGAAATAATCATTACCGGGCTGCTCTTTTATGCTATCGGTAAGTGCCGCATACGGAGCCTGGCGCAACAGCTTGCCATAAGCAGCTTCCTGGTTGTCATTGCTATTGCAGCTCCATAATCCTGCGGCCAGTAGCAGGCCGGCTGCTATTTTTCTCATACTCATCTGTTTTATTGACTAAACTCATATCAACCAGGGCCATCTATGACAATTTCCTGACAAAAGGCCCGGCTGCCAAAAATAACTTTGCAGCCGCAGAATAAACGTGTAATTATGAAAAAACTTGTTTTCGCCTCCCTGCTTTTGACAGCAACAGCCGCCCTGGTGTCTTTTCGCTTTATCCCGTTTATGCAACCGGCTGCGGCAGTGACCGGGAAAGACAGCCTTATTTACCCGGAGGAAAAACATTTTAAAAATATCCGCCAGCTTACGTTCGGGGGCGATAATGCAGAGGCCTATTTCAGCTTTGATGGAAAGTGGATGGTATTTCAGCGCTCCAGCGCAAAAGACGGCATTCCCTGCGACCAGATATATGCCGGCCGGCTGCCGGAAAAACCCGGGGATAAATTTGAGTACAAGCTGATCAGTACCGGCAAGGGCAGAACGACCTGCGCTTTTTTTACAAAAGATGGTAAGCATATTATTTATGCCTCCACGCATCTGGATGATGATGCCTGCCCCCCGGTGCCCGACAGGTCAAAATATGGCAACAAATATATCTGGCCGCTTTACCCTTCTTACGATATCTTCATGGCTGACCTGGATGGTAAGATTGTAAAGCAGCTTACCCATGCCAAAGGCTATGATGCGGAAGCCACCATCAGCCCCGATGGTAAAAACATGATTTATACCAGCGATAAAGACGGCGACCTGGAACTGTATATTATGGATTTGCAGACAGGAAAAGAAAAACGCATTACGCACGAGCTTGGTTATGATGGCGGCGCCTGGTTTAGCCCCGATGGTAAAAAAATTATCTGGAGAGCCTCCCGCCCTAAATCAGAAGCGGAAATAAAAGAGTACAAGGAGTTGCTGGCCGATCACCTGGTAGCGCCTACAAATATGGAAGTGTGGGTGGCCAATGCGGACGGCAGCAATGCGCGGCAGGTAACCAGCTACGGTCAGGCCAACTGGGCGCCTGTGTATATGCCCGATAGCAGGCGCATCATCTTTGCCTCCAATCATGAGTATAAAAGAGGGTTTCCTTTTAACCTGTATACGATTAACGAAGACGGCTCCGGCCTGCAGAAAGTAAGCCGCGATACGGGCTTTGATGCTTTTCCTATGTTTTCCCCGGATGGAAAAAAGATTTTATTCAGCAGCAACCGTAATAACGGGGGCACAAGGGATACCAATGTTTTCCTGGCGGAGTGGGTGGATTAAATAAAAAGTCTCAGCGCTCAGCCTTCACTTTCTTTTTATAGTTGCTGCGTGCCCGGCTCAGGGTCTCCTGCTTGATGCCAAGAAAGGAAGCAATATCACGCAGCAAAAAGCGGTTGAATACTTGTGGTTTTTTCCGCAGCAGCAGCTCGTAGCGCTTGCGTGTAGGCATCTTCAGCAACAGGTTATGCTCGTTCATGGCACTTACCACATTGCTCATAATCTTGATAAACATTTCTGCAAAATCCTGGTGTACGAGCATGAAGTTTTTGAAATTTTCATAACCGATTTCCAGTACGATGGTGTCTTCGGCAAACTGTAAAGACAGGCCGGAAGGGCGCTGATGGATAAAGCTTTTCAGGTCAGTAAAAAAATCTTCTTCCATCAGGAACATCAGGGTTTGTTTGCTGGCATTGTTAATATAGTAAGCCTCTACAGCACCATGTACAATAAACCCGATTTTTCCGGCCACCTCGCCGGCTGTAATGAAAAATGTTTCCCTTTTATATATCCGGGGCTCAAAAAGAGTAATGGCAGCTCTTATTTTTTCTTCATCAGCAATGCCGAAGTAGGCAAAAAATTCAGATAGGTAGCGACGGCCGTGTTCAATAGGCTTTTCTTTTATTTCATTAAGTTTCACAGAAGGCTCAAACTCCGTCACGAAAAAACTTCCCATATTGGTTTTTGTTATTAGTCATTCTGCACGATGTCAGCGGGTGTTGCAGGGGAGAAAATTAAATAAATTCATATGGCTTCCATTTATCATCCTTCCTTTTTGATATTTATCAAATTTTAACCCTTGTATATTTTATTTAAAGCTAATTGCTTATGAGCAGCAGATAAGCTGATAGACGTTAAAAAAGCGACAAGGTTTCCGGCTGTTTTTATGCAAACGTTTGACTGGCTAAAGCGAAACGCAAACAACCCTAACCGCCCAAACTTCAAACCTTAAACCTTGAACTTTAAACTTCCTGAACTTCTTAAACCCCTGCCCGTTTATCTCAATTGGTTTATTCACAACTCGTTCGTAGCTTTGGCCTAACCAAAATCCTGAGCATGTACACCGGAATGATTCACCTCCATAGTATTTTTCGCTGGGTTATCCTTTTGTTGTTGCTGGTAGCGGTATTCCGGCATTTTACAGGTATGAGCAGCCGCCGGATGGTAAACAGCGCTGATCAGAAAATTGATCTGTTCCTGCTGATATCCGCCCACCTTACGCTGGTGGTGGGTGTTTACTTGTGGATCGTTGGCCCCTGGGGATTAAAGCTGATACAGGGATTGGGTTTTGGTGCTGTGATGAAAAATGACACTTACCGTTTTTTTGCTGTAGAGCACCTGGCAGGTATGTTGATTGCTATCATATTGATCACAGTTGGCCGCGGCGCTGTAAAGCGGGCTACCGGCTGGGCAGCGCATAAAAAAGCATTCTGGATGTTTTTTATCGCCCTTCTGATCATCCTGGCAGTAATACCCTGGCCTTTCCGTGATGCAGTGGCCCGGCCGTATTTTCCGGGTATGTAAGTTAGATGGGCCTCTTTTATAATCCTTTTGCTATACCAACTAGGAAGCTTAAAAGCCTAAAGCCGGAAAGACCTGGCATAATGGTACGGTTTGCCATCAAAACAAGCAATTATATTTTAAAGCCTAATGTCGGTAGCAGGTTGCTGCCGGTGCTGCGGGTAGTAGCAAATGTATTGGCTTTGTCCGGCAGGCGGTAAGGAAAGCTGATGTCTTTCTGTAATCCATGCACATAAGTCAGGTCGATATACATGCCTGCGTGGCGGTAGCCAATGCCTCCGCTCAGGAACATACGGTTTGCTTTCAGTTCGCTGTCGGCATACGGATTGCCGTAATAGGCAAAGCCAAGCCGGGTCATGAGTGTTGTAAACTTCAGCTCGCCGCCTATACGGAAGTTTAGCGCATTTTTATAATAATCCTTTACCACTTCGTTCAGCCCGTCATAGTAGCCACCATCATCATAGTCTTCTGCATTGCGGAAACGGCTGGATTTATGTGTGACGTATTCAATATCCGCCGTAATAAATCCTTTCTGGCTCCGTACATCTGCTATCTCACGCAATACATAGGAGCCGCTTACTAAAAACTTCCATGGTGTGATCAGCTCATATTTGTATACGCTGGCAGCGCCACCGCTAAACAGGTTGCTGATCTCTTGCGAGGTAACGCTGCGGATCACACCGGGACTTGTTTCATAATAATTTTCCAGGTAGGAGGTAAGCGTAGCGTCATAGCTGTCCTGCAGGCTGTACCAGGTGGGACTGTGTATGGCGAGGCCAAGGCGCACAAACTCAGCGGGCTTAATGATTACCCCGGCTTTCAGGTTAAAGCCCACTCCTTTTGTACTGAAGTTTTCCCTCATTTCAGCAAAATCAAAATAGTTTTCAGTGTCGCCGGTTGCATCTTCTTCCAGCAGTACACTTCGCTTATTATACCTGACAATCGGTATGCCCAGCGATCCACCGATATATATCTTATCATCCATATTGGCCGCAAAGCCCAGTGCTGCTTCGGTAATGCCACCGCTGGTTTCGATAAGGTGTGACTGGTTGACAAGAAATGCGTTGCCGTTTTTAAGATGGTCATACATGGCAGTGCTGACAAAATCGGGAAGTGAGTTGCCGGGAAGAGTAGCAGTATCAGCAAGGTAGTTCCAAAGTGCCATCTTTGTAGCCATTGAAACGTTAGGGCTTTTGAATATTTCATCATTATTCAGGCTAAGGCCGCTGTACGCAGCTTCTGCCGCATATTGCTCACCAAAAGAGCTGAAGTCATTTTGCCCTGTGTAAAATATTCTGTTGCTGAAATTAGCCGAACGGGTCACTGCAAGGCTGATGGCTTTATTTGTCCATTTCCTGCCACCCTGCAATCCGCCCACTATGCCACTGGTGCCAAGATTAAAAAAATTATCCTTATCCTTCGCATCTGTGCCGCGAAAAGAACCTTTATTTTTCAGGAAGCTGTAACCGGGTGATAGTACAAAATCACTTGTTTTATAAAAAGCAAGGCCGGCCGGGTTAATAAAAGTAGACGAGATATCGCCACCGAGCGAGCCCATAGCGCCGCCCACCGCCTGTATGCGGGCAGTGCCACCGTGCGGCTGCCAGGAATACTTGAGCACATCTTCGGGAACCTGGGCCACCGCTCCCAGTGAGATCAGCAGGCCCAATGCGGTAATGATTTGCTTCTTCATGGTCATCTTGTTCACCAGTTTTTTTATTGCAGGGAAACTAAAAAGGAGGAAAAGTACAGGCCTGTTATTTTCCTGCCTGTTTCCTCCTTAGCTGATGTTTTACTTTTATATTTTTTTCGTCAACTATTTAACGCGGCGGCCTGGTGCTTCCAGAACTGCTGCTGCTACTACTACTGCTACTGCTGCGGCCGGATGATGAGGACGAGCTGGAATTATTATTATTGCCCGGGTTATAAGACCGTGACGGGGTATTGGTGCTGCTGTTCTGATAACTGTTGCTATTATTGTTGTTGCCGGAAAATACTTTTCTCAATGAGTTATTAAATGAGTTTGAGTTACTGTTATTGTACCTGGCGCTGTTGTTATTATTATAGCTGCCTATATAGCGCTGGTTATAGCTTTTGGCGGCAGTGCTGTTGGGAGCAGTGGCATGCCTTATATAGCTATTGGGGTTAAAAGCAACAGGGCGGCTGGGCTGGGTGAGGCGTACCGGGTTTTTCACTATCACGCCACTTCCAATACCTCCGGGAAAATAAGGATAATAAAAGCTGTTGTAATACGGGTTATAAAAACTGTTCCATGTCCAGTAGCTGTTCCAGGGATCGTTCCATCCACCATAAAAGCTGGTATAGTGATAAGCGTACGGAGTGTTGAAGTAATAGTCATCCAGCGCCGACCAGCGGTAGCGGTTGCGCATCCGCATACGGATATAGCGGTCTTCATAATATTCATCGGCATTATAATACCGGTCATCTCTTTTGTCTGCCTGTACATACTCTTCCCCGGGGTGTTCCGGCGAATAATACACATCATCCGGTGTCTGACCGGTCTTGTAAGCGGTAGAGCAACTGGCCAGTAAAACAGCCGCCACCAGTGCCAGGCCAAGGTAAGATTTCATGTCAGGAAGTTTTGTGATGATTAAAATCTATTTTTGCGCTCGCTGGTATAAAAGTACGACAAAAAACGGCGATTCCCTCTACCCTGATGCCCAAGGGCTTGTTAAAATATGAACGGGTGTTAGGAAGCGGGAAACGGCTGCTGTTGTGCGGTAAAACCACCAGTCTTATTGCAAGAAAGAATTGTTTTATTAAAAATTATGAGCAAGGAAATTACATCGCGGGCAACAGATTATTCACAATGGTATAATGATCTTGTTATCAAAGGAGAGCTTGCAGATTATTCGGCCGTCAGGGGTTGTATGGTGATCAAACCTTATGGTTTTACCCTGTGGGAAAATATGCGGGACCAACTGGACAGGATGTTCAAAGAGACAGGGCATGTGAATGCCTATTTCCCCCTGTTTGTACCTAAAAGCCTGTTTGAGAAAGAAGAAAAAAATGCAGAAGGTTTTGCAAAAGAATGTGCGATTGTGACTCACTACCGGCTAAAGGCCGATCCCGGCGGCAATGGAAAGCTCATCGTGGATCCGGAAGCCCGGCTGGAGGAGGAACTGGTGGTAAGGCCGACCAGCGAAGCCATAATCTGGAATACGTATAAAGACTGGATACAATCATACCGTGACCTGCCCATACTGGTGAACCAGTGGGCCAATGTGGTGCGCTGGGAAATGCGTACCCGCCTGTTTTTACGCACAGCAGAGTTCCTGTGGCAGGAGGGGCATACTGCTCATGCCACAGAGCAGGAAGCCGTGGAAGAGACGAAGAAAATGCTGGATGTATATGCACAGTTTGTGGAAGAGTATATGGCGCTGCCGGTGATCAAAGGGGTGAAGTCGGAGAGTGAGCGCTTTGCAGGTGCGGTAGATACTTACTGCATCGAAGCGCTGATGCAGGATGGGAAGGCATTGCAGGCTGGCACGTCTCACTTTTTAGGGCAGAATTTTGCAAAAGCATTTGATGTAAAATTTTCCAATAAGGAAAACCAGCTCGAGTATGTGTGGGCTACCAGTTGGGGTGTGAGCACCCGCCTGATAGGTGCGCTGGTAATGGCGCACAGCGATGATGACGGATTGGTGCTGCCTCCTAAAATTGCCCCGCTGCAGGTGGTGATAGTACCAATTTACAAAGGTGATGATCAGAAAGTGCTGATTGATGCTAAGGTAAATGAGCTGCTGGGTAACCTGAAGCGCCTGGGTATCCGCGTAAAATATGATGACAGCGATCATGCAAGACCGGGATGGAAATTTGCTGAGTATGAAAAGAAAGGCGTGCCGGTGAGGCTGGCGATAGGCGCCCGTGATCTCGAAAAGAATGAGGTGGAAGTAGCCAGGAGAGATACGAAAGAGAAAAAGACCGTGCATTGGGATGGTATTGCCCAATACATAGATGGGCTGCTGCTGGAGATACAGCATAATATGTTTAACCGGGCAAAGGCATACAGGGATGCGCATATTACGGAGGCCGGCAACTGGGAGGAGTTTATAAAGCTGCTGGACGAAAAAGGAGGTTTTATTTCCGCCCACTGGGACGGCAGCGCTGAAACGGAAGCGCAGATCAAAGAACAAACAAAAGCAACGATCCGCTGTATACCGCTGGATGCGAAAGCGGAAGAAGGCATCTGTATTTTTAGTGGCAGACCTTCTGCCAGGCGGGTGCTCTTTGCAAGAGCTTATTAAGCGTAATAATATTTTTAAATATAAAAGGCCGGTGCTGCACAGCGCCGGTTTTTTTATTGACCAAAATTTGCAGGGTTCAGATACTCCGTTTATATTTAGATAAGTAAACCAACTGTACTTAATTTATGGAAGACAATAAGTCACTCTTTGATGATCTGAAGGTAGATTTTCAAACGGGTGCAGAAGTAACCGAAATGTCCCGCTGGATAAAAATGCTGGGCATTATGCTGCTGGTGATACCCGGCCTCGTCTTGCTCATGTTTCTTGTTGGCTGGAACAAGATGGCCGTCCTGTTTTCCGAAGGACTGGATGCTGCGGGGGAGGGAGGCACCATAGCTGTAACCATGATATTGCTGGTAGCCATAGTGGTGGCAGCCATACTCGGGCTTATCGCTTTTTTCCTGATACGCGGTGGTAAGCGGTTATATACAGGTATCCGCACCAGAGATCAGGTGATGTTCAACAGCGGCCTCGGAGATGTAAAATCATTTTTTATCATTTACGGAGTATTGGGTTTACTGGGCTTGCTGCTGAACCTGATTTCTTTAATCCAATAAAACAGCTATGGAAAATACAACGGGAGATCTGTTTGATGACGAACTGAAGATGGATGCCACGGCGAAAAATCACCTGAAAGGCATAGCCACCTGGGCTATGATTGTGGTGGTGACTGCCGTGCTGGGCTATATAGTCACCATAGCCGATACTTTTCTTTCGCCAGCCTACCAGGTAGGGCGTATGCGGGAAGGCTTCACCGCTTCTGTGGCTTTTGGACAAAAAAGCATGACCGGCGCTATTATACAAACGGTGATAGGCTTGATTATCCATTTTTTCCTGTACCGCTTTTGTGTGCTCATATCCCAGTCGGTAAGAGCGATGGACCAGGATAAAACCGGGGCAGCGTTCCGTAACCTGAAGATTTATTTTGCTATCACTGGTGTTATATCCGTGATTGTTGCCTTAGCAGTGCTCATTCTGCTGGCAGCCATGATATAAAGAACTGCTGACTTAATAAACCAATAAAACCACATACAGTTATGGAACCAAATCAAACCACATCATTGTTTCAGCTCAATGTTGATGCGAATAATGCTTATGCACTGCGCAGCGCTGCATCCTGGGGCAAAGTGCTGGGAGTGGTCAGCATCATCATGGGCATCCTGCTGGTGATTACCGGCATTCTTGTACAAAGTGCGGCAAATGATATTTCTTCTGATTTTTCGGGGTATAGAGGCCGTACATATGATTCCGGTGCATTGGGGAGAGCGGGACTGATCGTATACGGAATAGCCGGGGTCATTATGCTGCTTAGCGGTGTATTTGCCCTCAACTTCGGCAACCGTGCATCAAAAGCGCTCCGTACCAATGATACACAGGCGCTGGCTTCGGGATTTTCTGCGGCACGCAATTATTTTGCGGTATGGGCTATCATCATGATCGTCCTGCTGCTGCTGGTACTGATCGGGATTATCGGTGGCGCTACCGGCTCTGGCGGTGGCCGCTTTTAAGGTTACTTTGTAAGATTTTTTAAAACGGGATGTTGTTTCAGCATCCCGTTTTTATTTTACCGACAGGTAATTATAGTCCTTCAGCAAGACAGCCAGGAAATCAAACGGTGAAAGATCGGAGCTGATCTGCAGGTGGGCCTTTATCTTTTCCGCCGCATTAAATGCCATATTATAATCTCCTTTCTTACGGGCTGTTTCAAGTATATTATTGATGGCGTTAAGGTCTTTATCGCTCAACCGCATGATCTGCGGAAAGGAAGGAACATAGTCATCCGCCACTTCCTGGAAAACGGTTTCTTCTATATTCGCTTTCTGGCTGGTGCGTATCAGTATCGTTTTGGCCAGCATGTCGCCGATGCGCTGCCCTTTTTTGGATGAAACCACCAGGGCTATATCTGCAATGATAAAAAGCAGTGCGGCTACAATGATAAACGTGGTCTCTGCATCATGACCGGAAAAGCCGTAAAAGATGAGGAAGATAAAAATACTGGCTATCCAGGTGTCGGATACCCGCAGCAGCCACCGGATGATGAACTGGCTAATGCTGGCCCTGCCGCCATTTTCATTGACCACCCGCATACCCATAATTTTTTTGCCCACACTCTGGCCGTTCAGCGTTACTTCCATCAGCACATGGTACAGGAAGATAGGCAGCAGTAAAAGCAGGGCAACCGCCTGCATATTGTAACGGGCATCGCTGCCATAGCCCGTATTTCTCATCATAGAGGTAAAAAGCTCACTCGCCAGCCGCAGGTAGAAATATTGTATTAAAATATCAATTAAAAGAGCTACCAGCCGCCGGTAAAACTCCGGAACCTCAAATTCCACTTCAATATTATAAGTAGTCGGGATTTTAATAACGGGCATCCGGCAAAAGGTTTAAGAATTTTGAAGTGGTAAATTAAAACATTTTTTTGCTATTTTTTTACCTGAAAGGGAGTAGGATTTCTTATTTAAAAAGTAGTATTTTACAACGCAAACAAGTACATGCGGGAAGCCTTATTCATTAAAAAGAACAAAGACCGCTGGCTGAAAAATCAGCATACGCCGCCCACCGACCCTGATGAGCTGGCTAAAGATTTTACACAACTGGTAGATGACCTGGCTTATGCCAAAACCTTTTACCCCTCCAGCAAAGTGACGGATTATATCAATGCACAGGCTTCCAAAACATACCTTAATATCTATGCTAACCGTAAGGAAGATTCAAACCGGCTGATATATTTCTGGAAATACGATCTGCCGCTGACTATCCGCAAGCATCACCGCACCGTGCTGTTCTCCTTTGTCATTTTTGTTGTTTTTTTTGCGATAGGCTTCTTTACTTCCCGGCAGGATGAAGCGGTGACAAGAAGCATTCTGGGCGATGGGTACGTAGACCTTACGATTGAAAATATTGAAAAAGGAAATCCCTTCGGTATCTATGAATCGGGCAACCCGGTGCTTAGCTGGATCATGCTGATGATCCACAATATCCGGGTGGCGATGCTCATGTTTGTGTCGGGCATCTTTGCCGGTATTCCCTGCATGTATATGCTGGTCAAAAATTCCGTTATGGTAGGTGTCTTCGACCAGCTCTTTGCTTCACAGGGGCTTGGGCTGCAATTTTTCCTTGTGGTATTTGTACATGGTACTTTGGAAATCACGGCGCTTATCATCTCTGCGGCCGCCGGGCTGGTGCTGGGCAAAAGCTTTTTATTTCCCGGTACGCTGAAGCGGATGACTGCTTTTAAACAAGGAGCCAAAGACGGGGTGAAGATTATGATCGGGCTCATACCGGTATTCGGCCTTGCCGCTTTTTT
>DAOLFO010000079.1:0-11753 GCA_035326305.1 Chitinophagaceae bacterium | reverse complement strand
TGAAGTAAAGTATTACCTGTGTGCCGCAGATGCGGTGGTGCAACCCTACCGGCAGGCTACACAAAGCGGCGTCACACCATTGGCCTATCATTTTGAAAAACCCATGATCGTAACAAATGTGGGCGGCCTTCCTGACCTGGTGCCCGATGGCAGGGCGGGACTGGTGGCAGAGCCTAACCCGGTAGCTATTGCCGGCGCTATTTGCCGCTTCTATGAGTTAGGGGAAAGCTATTTTACCCCCCATCTCCGGCAGGAAAAAGAAAAATACAGTTGGGACAAACTCGTCAGCACTATCATCAACATGGCTGAAAAAAGCTGATATTTGCCACTTTCAGAAATTAAACGATATCCTGCTGATGATTTTCCGTAGCAAAGCGCCTCTCCGCATCGGCCTTGCCGGTGGCGGTACAGATGTAAGCCCCTACAGCGACCTCTATGGGGGCGCTATCCTCAATGCCACCATTTCGCTATATGCACAGGCTACTATTGAGCCCCTTGATGAGCCGAAGATCATCCTCGAAGCGCTGGATCGCGGCGAACTGGAAACGCATGAATGGTCTCCTGCGCTACCTGTCAACAAGCACCTCGACCTGCTGAAAGGCGTGTATAACCGCATACAAAAAGATTATGGCGTCCCGGAAGGAAAAGGGTTTAAACTGTCCACTTATGTGGATGCCCCTGCCGGATCGGGCCTTGGCACCTCCTCTACCCTGGTGGTGGCTATCATTGGCGCTTTTGCAGAAATGCTGCGCCTGCCCCTTGGTGAGTATGACATGGCCCACTATGCCTATGAGATAGAAAGAAACGACCTGCAACTGGCCGGAGGAAAACAGGATCAGTATGCAGCCACTTTTGGCGGCGTCAACTTCATGGAGTTTTATGCAGCCGATAAAGTGATCGTCAACCCGCTGCGCATACGCCAGGAATATTTATTTGAGCTGGAAAATAACCTGGTACTGTACTACACATCCACCAGCAGGGAATCTGCTGAAATTATTAAAAAGCAGCGCAAGAACGTGACGGAGAAAAAAGATCAGTCGATAGAAGCCATGCACCAGCTCAGGCAGCAGGCCCAGCAAATGAAAGAAGCACTGCTGAAAGGGCAACTGCACAGCATTGGTGAAATACTCGATTTTGGCTACCAGCAAAAAAGAAAAATGGCGGAGGGCATTGCCAACCCGCTGCTTGATGAAATATATGAAACAGCCAAAAAAGCAGGGGCTACCGGCGGAAAAATATCCGGTGCGGGAGGTGGAGGGTTTATGATCTTCTATTGCCCGCGCAATACAAAGTATAATGTTATCGCTGCCCTCGAAAAATTTGGCGGCCGTCACCGCAATTACCAGTTTGTAAAACAAGGACTGAAAACATGGACGATATAAGCTAACCGGCCGTCATTATCAAAAATTAAACCATGGAAAAAATAAAATCAATCATACAGGCTTCTATTGATGTGAAGAAGGCCTGGCTGGAAAATGAAACGATACTGGCCGCTATCCGGCAAAGTGTTGATGCTATTGTAAAAGCTTTTCAGCAGGGCAACAGGGTTTATTTCTGCGGCAATGGCGGCAGCGCAGCCGATGCGCAGCACCTGGCAGCAGAGTTCTCCGGTCGGTTTTATACCGACCGTAAGGCGCTGCCTGCAGAAGCGCTGCATTGCAACACTTCATACCTGACAGCCGTAGGCAACGATTACAGCTACGATGTCATCTATGCCCGCCTTATTGATGGTATTGGTCAAAAAGGCGATGTGCTCATTGGCCTGTCCACTTCCGGCAATTCAAAAAATATTATCAATGCTTTTGAAACGGCAAAGGGAAAAGGGATGATCACTATTGGCTTTACCGGCGCCACCGGCGGGCACATGAAGCCATTGAGCGACCTGCTCATCAATATCCCCTCGGCAGATACACCCCGCATACAGGAAAGCCATATCCTGGCAGGTCATATCATTTGCCAGTTGGTGGAAGAAAAATATTTCAACGCATAATCCCAGGTATAAAAGAAAGAATGGAAGCAACACAGGCCATTATACTCGCAGGAGGATTAGGGACAAGGCTTCGCTCCGCTGTGCCCGACCTGCCCAAATGCATGGCGCCGGTGGCAGGCCGGCCCTTTCTTTATTACGTCATCAACGCATTGCGCAGGCAGGGCATTACTTCTTTTATTTTTTCGCTGGGGTACAAGCATGAAATAATTGAGGATTATCTTGCGGCTGATTTTTCCACTTTAGATTATAAGATAGTGGTGGAGCAGGAGCCATTAGGCACCGGCGGCGCTATACGCCTGGCCTGCACACAGGCTGACAAGCCTGATGTATTTATTGCCAATGGCGATACGCTTTTCGACATCAATGCAGCAGCATTATGGCAGGCACATAAAAATAATAAAGCAGCCTGCACACTGGCGCTGAAGCCGATGCAGCAGTTTGACAGGTACGGTGTGGTGGAAACGGATGAAAAAGGGAAAGTTATTTCTTTCAAAGAAAAACAATATTACGAACAGGGAAATATCAATGGCGGCATTTACCTGCTGAATGCGGAACTGTTTTTACATACATCCTGGCCGGAAAAATTTTCGTTTGAAAAAGATTTCCTGGAAAAAGAAGGCAACCTGTTTGCGTTCATTCAGCAAGGCTATTTTATTGATATCGGCATACCGGCAGATTACCGGCAGGCGCAGCAAGACCTGGCGCAGCCACCGCTTCATTTGCCGGAAATAGATAAAAGCTGGAGCCTTTTTCTGGACAGGGACGGAGTGATCAATGAGGACAAGCCCGGCAGCTATATCTTTTCCCCGGATGAGTTCCGCTTTATGCAGGGCGGGCCGGGCCTTTTCAAAAAGCTGGCCGAAAGATTTGGCCCCATTGTCATCGCTACCAATCAGCGGGGAGTGGGGCGGGGATTAATGACAGAAGAAACATTACAGCAGATACACCGGAAAATGAGCAGCAATATCACTGCAGCAGGGGGACGGATAGATGCCATTTGCTATGCCACGGGCATCCACAACAATGACCCGATGCGGAAACCAAATCCCGGTATGGCCGTACAGGCAAAAAAGGAAATACCCGCTATTGATTTCAGCCGCTCTGTGATGGTAGGCAACAATATCAGTGATATGCAGTTTGGCCGCCATGCGGGCATGTATACCGTTTTTCTGACCACCACCAATAAAGCTATTTCGCTCCCCCACCCGGATATTGATCTCATTTTTAGCTCACTGGAAGAATTTGTCAAAGCTTTATAGAAGCCGGTAAAATTTTCAGCCATCTTTCACGTTAAGGTTCAGCCCGGGCTTTATGCCCTGTTTGGTACCTTTGCAGCAGAAATCATACACATGACGAATATCAGCAAATACGGGATGTTGCTTTTTATTTGCCTGGCAGCCATCCGGACAGGCTGGTCGCAGCAGGTGCTCCCGGCTGACCGGAAAAAGCTGCAGGCCAGGGAAGACACGCTGGCTGAATATGCCCGCTACATGATTACCGATACGCTGACAGAAGACCGGATGATTTCAGACAGCATATTTACCCGCACGCTGGTAAGGGCATTACAAATCAAAAATTCTTTTTACCATCCCTTTGATGCTGTAAAAGGCGTTTCAAAACTGTATGCGCCTGATTCCAGCTTCCGTATTTTCACCTGGAATCTCCAGTTTGATGATTACTACTCCCGGCAAAAAGGAGCGATACAAATGCGGACAAAGGATGGCTCGCTGAGATTATTTCCCCTGAGAGATGTTTCGGAGTTTACCGCTAATGAGCAGGATTCGGTTCGCACACGGGACAACTGGATAGGCGCTGTCTACTACAATATCGTACAGACACAGGATGCCAGGGGGAAAAAATATTATACGCTTTTCGGGCTGGATCATTATGGCGTGCAAAGCCAGAAAAAATGGATAGAAGTATTGCATTTCGACAACCGGAATGAGCCGGTTTTCGGCGGGCCTTTCTTCACGTATGAGAAAGACAGTGTACCCCGCCCGCCTGCATACCGGATCGGGCTGGAGTTTAAAAAAGGTGCAAGGGTACTGGCCAATTATATCAACGAACTGGATCTGATATTGGTTGATCACCTGATATCTGAAACCGATCAGCCGGATCTAAAATGGACATATATCCCTGATGGCGACAATGAAGCCTACAAATGGGAAGGCGGCAGGTGGGTGCACGTGGATAAGGCCTTTGATTTCAAAATTGATATGAGTGATGCCGATCTCTATCTGGGTAAGCCCCCAATGGGTGATCCGATACTGGATGATAAAGGCCGCAAAGATGAGAAGAAGCTGCAGGAAAAATCTGATAAGAATAAAGCAAAAGGAAAAGAAGGAGGCCCTTCATTTAACTGATGAAGGTATACATACGCTGAGCAAAAATAAAAGAGGAGCAGATTGCTCCTCTTTTATTTTTTATGGCTTAAGTTAAGCCCGGCCCCTACAACCATTATGGTAAAGCAATAACCGGGATACCAGCGATGACTAATTACCACTTATCCACATCTTCGCCTGAAGAAGGCGCTGATGATGCGGTGGTGCTGGCCGGCACTTCCTCCTCTGACGAAGCCGCTTCCACTTCAGCGCCTGCTTCTGTCACTGTTCCTTCCACGTCGCCACCTTCGCCGTCCACTTCATCGTGATTGAAGGCATCAAAATTAAAATCAGGCATCAGTTCTGTTTTAACATAATCAACCGCCTCATTCAATGCCTTGATGAATTTATTAAAGTCCTCTTTGTACAGGAAAACTTTATGTCTGTCGTATCCATTATCGTCAAAGCGCTTACGGCTTTCTGTAATGGTCAGGTAATAGTCATTGCCGCGGGTAGCCCTTACATCAAAAAAATAAGTTCTCCTTTTACCTGCACGAATTCTTTTGCTGTAGATACTCTCCATCTTTTTGTCGTTGTTCTCGTACGCCACGTTAGTAGTTTTTACAGATTTAAAAATTTACAATGCTACAAATATATAGATGTTTTTGAAACAGCCAAAAGTAGCGACATTTTATACGAACAGGCGTTTTCCGGGGTATCAGGCCTGCATATCCGCCTGCTGCTGGCGCTCATAAAGTGCAGTATAGTAGCCTTTTTTGGCTAATAGCTCAGCATGGGTGCCCATCTCGGCGATTTCTCCATCTTCCAGTACAATGATTTTATCAAACTCAAACAGGGCAAATATCCGGTGGGTAATGATAATAGCTGTTTTACCGTCCAGGTACTCCCGGAGATTGGTTGTAATCTCTTTTTCCGTACGGGCATCCACTGCGCTAAGGCAATCATCAAATATCACCATGGCCGGTTTTTTCACCAGCGCCCTTGCTATGGAAATACGCTGCTTTTGCCCGCCGCTGAGTGTTACCCCTCTCTCTCCTATCATGGTCTGGTAGCCCTGGCTGAAACCGGTTATTTCCTGGTGCACACAGGCCTGGCGGGCTGCCTGCTCCACCATTTCCGCAGTGGCATCCGGCTCGCCAAAGCGGATATTATTTGCCACCGTATCGCTAAAAAGAAACACATCCTGCGGCACATAGCTCACCTGCTGCCGGAGAGAATGCAGGGAAAAATGCTGCACCGGTGTGCCATCATACAATATCCTGCCGCTGTCTGCGTCATACATTCGCAGCAGCAACTGGGCAAGTGTTGTTTTTCCGCTGCCGGTACGGCCTACAATGGCTACTTTCTCGCCGGGCCGGATATGCAGAGAAAAATTTTTCAGCGCAGGTATGCCGGTATCCTTATAAGTAAAGCTGACCTGCTCAAACCGTATATCACCGGCAACGGGAGTTGCCAGCGCCTGTTCCCGCTCGCCGATAGCAGGTGTGGTTTCTAAAAACTCATTGATGCGTTTTTGAGAAGCAGCCGCCCGCTGTATCATGCTGGCAGTAAGGCCAAGCGCACTTACGGGAAAGGTGAGCATATTCACATACATCACAAACTCTATGATGGTATCCAGCCCTATCTGCCGGGTTCCATATGCCACATACAAGCCCCCTATCATGATGGTGAATAATGTGCTCAGCCCAATCAATAATGTGATAGAAGGAAAATAAACAGCCTCCACCTTTGCCAGGCCAATGGCATTTTGCCGGTAGGTTTCACTGTTTTTTTCAAAAAATCCCAGCATTGCTTTTTCCTGTACAAAAGATTTTATCACCCGTATCCCTGAATAGGACTCCTGTGCATTGGTCGTCAGGTCTGATAAGGCAGCCTGTATCTTCTCGCTTTTTTTATGAATAGAGGTATTGACAAAATAGATGGTTACCGCAAGTATGGGTAAAGGGATCAGCGCATAGAAAGTAAGCAGCGGATCCCGCTTATACATAAAAAAAACAGCCAGTGATATAACGGCCACCAGGTTGACCAGGTACATCAGCGCAGGCCCGGTAAACATACGCACCCTGCTTACATCTTCTGCTATACGGTTCATCAGGTCGCCGGTACTGTTGCGTTTATAAAACCCGGCATCCAGCAACTGGTAATGGGCGTAAATTTCATTTTTCTGATCGTATTCAATATGCCGGCTCATCACGATGATCGTTTGCCGCATAAGAAATAAAAACACACCCCGCAGCAGGGCAAGTATAAGAATGATAATGCCACAGAGCGCCACCACTCCGCCCACGCTGAACGAAGAGCCGCTCACCCAGGTGGCAAAATTTTGTACCAGCGGGTCATACCCGGCAGGGCCTTCTGAAGGGCGATAGCCCGGAAGCTGTAATGATCGCTGCACAAAATCTATAATAAACCCGGTAACCTGCGGGGAAAGCACACTGAAATAGTTAGACAGGAATATAAATACGATGCCGATGCTGAGCCGGATACGGTATTTCCAGAAATAGCGGTAAACAGGACGTAAATGTTTCATACTTCGGCTGCACTTGCCCCGGCAACATCATCCGGTAGCAGGAAATGCACAACAGGCAACCGGGCAAGCGATACTATTCTTGATTTATAAGCAGGCAAAAATAGCCAAAGGCCCGGAATAATCCCGGCAGGTAAAGAAGGCGGATTTGTTAAAACAGGCTGCCCGCTGATGATATAATGAATCCCTGCAAGCGCATTAAGCCTGTCCGGAGCTTTTTCTTGCAGCAATCAGCCGGAGATAAGCAAACCCTGCTATGCCTGCTATAAGCGAAGATGCCAGTATGGCAATTTTGGAGCCGGTCACAGTGGCTGCATCATTAAATGCCAGCAGCGTAATAAAAACAGACATGGTAAACCCGATGCCGCCCAGCATAGCTACACCAAACACATGCTGCCAGCGTATACCGGCCGACAGGCGGCTGATGCGCATCTTTACCGCCAGGTAAGAAAACAGCATAATACCAACCGGCTTGCCTATGACCAGCCCTGCAATAATGCCCAGGCTGTTGCGGGAAAACAACTGCTGGCTCCACCCGGAAGAAAATACGATACCGGTATTGGCAAGCGCAAACAACGGAAGAATAACAAATGCCACCGGCTTGTGGAGCCAGTGCTGCAGCCGGTACGAAAGTGTTTTTTCACCGCCATCACCAAAAGGTAATACAAATGCCAGTAAAACGCCGGTGATGGTAGCATGCACACCCGACTGCAGCATACAATACCACATCACCACGCCGGGCAACAGGTAGGCAGCCAGCACATGCACCCTTGCCCGGTTGAGGATAAATAATATGCCCCAGATACCCATAGCGGCAGCAAAATAACCAAACGAAAAATCAGCCGTATAAAAGACAGCGATAATGATAATGGCGCCCAGGTCATCAATAATAGCAAAGGCCGCCAAAAATACTTTGATAGCGGCAGGCACTTTATTACCCAGCAGCGAAAGTATGCCAAGCGCAAAAGCTATATCAGTAGCCATAGGGATACCAAAGCCGCTTTGCGTATCCAGCCCGCTGTTAAAAGTAAAGTGAATGAAAGCAGGAATGGCCATACCTCCCAGTGCAGCAATGGCCGGAAGCAGGGCTTTTTTAGGAGATGATAGCTCACCAATGTACAGTTCCCGCTCTATCTCCAGTCCCACCAGCAGGAAAAATATTGTCATCAGCCCGTCGTTGACCCAAAACTCCACCGGGTGGCGCAGTTGTACCACCTCATTCTCTGCACCGATAGCTGTATGCCAGAAGGCAAGATAAGCTTCGCCCCAGCCGCTGTTGGCAATGATTAATGATAAAACAGTACAGCCTATCAGCAAAAAGCCACCAGCTTTTTCACTGTTAAAAAAATCGGTAAATAATTTAGTAAGTACGGGCCTCATTCGTGATCCTGTTTGCTTACAATAAAAAATAAATCCTTTCTGAAAGGCGGCAGGCCGTTGCTATTTGTTTTTATCCATACCTGCAAAAAGCCATCGCCCCATGAGCAATGCGGCAATAAGCACCAGCACACTCACATATCCCAGCCATTCATAGCGGTATATTTTACCTGCATTGTCATTGTATACAATATAGCCGGCCAGCATGGATGCCACTCCGGTACCCGCCTGCTGCACACACCCGTTGAAGCTCATAAAACTGCCCCGCTGCTCCGGCGGCACCACCTCGCTCATCATTGCCTGCGCTGTCAGTGCCCGGCCGGTAGCCAGCGCAAACCATACACCGAAAAACAACAGCACTACCGCAAACGGTACTACCGGCATACGTGTAATGAGTATCACCATAAATAAAGAAAAGAATACGGAGACAGAAAATACCGGCAGCTTGCCCCGCTTATCGGCCTGCCTGCCCAGGAAAAATGCAGCACCCAAAGAGGCCAGTCCGCCTGCCAGGTAAATAGCCGGTATCTGGCCTTTGGTAAACCCCTTATTAAACTCCATGTATGGCGTAATGAAAGGTATAATCAGGAAATGGCCGACCATCAGCAAAAAGGAAAACAGCAGCGCACTGCGCTGTGCCCGTGCATTTATCATTTTGCGCAGCAGTTGTGCCGGCGTTGCCCTTTTTTCCGTCCTGTTTATATGCCCTGTCATCGGGGGAATATGCCGTATCACCAGCGGTGTAAGCAAAAGGCCCACTGCCCCGGTAAACAGGAATGGCACATGCCAGTCCTCCTTAAAAAAATTAGTGAGATACAATGAAAATGGTACGCCCAGCACTGATGCCAGGGCAAATGAAGCGGTAACGGAAGACATGGCCTTACCCCTTCTCTCATAAGAAAAAATATCAGCGATAATGGCAAGCACCTGTGCCCCGATGACACCGCCAAAGAAACCAGCAATAGTGCGGGTAACCAGCAGGAAAATATAAGTATCAGCAAAGCCGCAGGCAATAGTGCCTGCCATGAAGCCGATATAGGAAACCAGCAGTGTTTTTTTTCTGTCCAGCCCGTCTACAATAAAGGCAGTGAGCAAGCCGGATACGGCTGCACTCACCGAATAAGCGCTGACCAGGTAGCTGAACTGCGAAGCGGATATGCCGAAATAAGGAGTGAGATAATTATTCAGCGGCACCATGATCATAAAATCCAGGAAATGGGTAAAATTCAGGCCGGCCAGCAGTACCAGTATTATTCGCTCCTTTTTTGTCATAAGATGTGCAAAGGTCGGGAATCCGCAGTACAATCTGTTTTAGAAGTTCCGGGGGCTCAATGATTTCATAAGTTCAGGAGGTCTATCCCTCAATCACAGCCTCAACCTTAAACTTTAAACCTTTCACCGCCTTAAACTGGATTTATGATTTATCTTTAAATCAAAACCTGACTAATATGAACAGACGGAAGTTTATCCGCAATGCTTCACTTGCCACAGCGGGAGTCACTATTCTCCGCTTTCCTGTTTTTGGCAAACAGGCGCCGTCCAATAAAGTTATTACTGCCGTAATGGGTGTCAACAGCCGTGGCGCTTACCTTGCCGAATGTTTTGCGAAGCTGCCAGGTGTGGAAGTAGCCTATATCTGCGATGTGGAAGATACTGCTATTGCCAACGGGCTAAAACCGTTTGCAGAAGCGGCCCGTAAGCCAACTGTAATAAAAGATATAAGAGAGCTCGTAAATAAAAAAGATTTCGATGCGCTTGTTATTGCAGCGCCTGATCACTGGCATGCGCCTGCCACCCTGCTTGGTGTGGCACACGGTAAGCATGTATACGTGGAAAAGCCCTGCGGGCATAATGCATATGAAGGCGAATTGCTGGTGCAGGCTATGAAAAAATACCCGAAGCAACTGATTGAGATGGGCAACCAGCGCCGCTCCTTTCCCAACCTGATAGAAGCAGTACGATTAGTGAAGGAAGAAAAAATCATTGGCAATACCTACCTCGGAAAAAGCTGGTATGCCAATAACCGTAAATCAATTGGCGTTGGCAATAAAGTGCCTGTTCCCTCCACGCTTGATTTTAACCTGTGGCAGGGCCCTGCCCCGCGCCGTGATTATAAAGACAATTTAATACACTATAACTGGCACTGGTTCTGGCACTGGGGCACTGCTGAAACCTGCAATAACGGCACACATGAAATAGACTGCTGCCGCTGGTTTATGGATCTTGATTATCCCACTAAAGTAACTTCCGCCGGCGGGCGCTATGCCTTCCAGGATGATTGGGAAACTCCGGATACACAGGTAGCCACTTTTGAGTTTGGCAATAAGAAATCTATCACCTGGGAAGGGCGCAGTTGCAATATTTTCCCGGTAGAGGGCACCGGCCGGGGCTTTGCCATCTATGGCGATAAAGGCACCCTGGTAAACAAAGGGAATGATGACTATACCATTTACGGCTACGATAATAAAGTAATTAAGGCGATAAAAAGCGATCCCGGCAATGATGCCAGCAACCCGGTAAGCGCCAGCGGCAACCTCGATTTCTATCACTTCAATAATTTTATACAAAGCATCCGCGGTGAGGCAAAGCTCACTTCACCAATAGATGAAGGCCATAAGAGCAACCTGCTATGCCACCTGGCCAATATTGCGCAGCGCACCGGCCGCACCCTTCACTGCGATCCGAAAAATGGCAGGATACTGAAAGACAAAGCTGCCATGCAACTATGGGGCAGGGAATATGAAAAAGGCTGGGAGCCGAAAGTGTAGCAGTAAAACAGTAAGCGGCAATATTATTTACAGCCGCCGGATCTTAATGCTCCGGAAGCTCACTTCGTTGCCGTGATCCTGCAGCAGGATATAGCCTTCTTTCGCCTCACCAAAATTTGGCCATACATGATATTTGCTGATAGCCACAAGCTCTCTGTATGCCGCTGAACCACGCTGGTATTCCAGCACTTTCACACCATTCAGGTAGTGTTCTACCTTATTGTCCGGATACACTATCACTCTCCCTGTATTCCATTGGCCCGGCGGACGGGTAAACCGTTCTGTTTTTTCTGCTTTTATTAAATCGTATAAGGATGCCAGTGTACGATTACCATCCCTGCCCATCTTTGCATCGGGGTGCAATTTATCATCCAGCAACTGGTATTCAAGACCGATGGCAGAGCCGGTATTATTTTCAGAAAGTGTTACAAAATATTTCACCCCGCTATTGGCGCCAGCAGTGAGCTTAAAATCAAATGAAAGATCAAAGGTGCTGAACTTATCAATCGTTACAATATCGCCTCCGTTCGTTGATTCTCCTCCGTCAGACGGAGCAACGCTCAGCAAGCCGTTTTGGATGGCCCATCCTTTTTCAGGAAATCCGCTTTTATACGCTCCTTTCCAGCCGTTGCTGGTATGGCCATCAAACAACAGCTTCCATCCATCCTTCTTCTCCTGCGGAGATAAAAAATTAGGGATCGTATTCACGGTATAAACAGGTTTTTTTGATGCCGTCAATTGAACGTAGC
>DAOLFO010000429.1:0-2337 GCA_035326305.1 Chitinophagaceae bacterium | reverse complement strand
CAGGAATTCATTGGCAGGAATGTCCGGCGGATAACCCTGCGGGCCGTATGCCAGCGGGGGCGGTATATAGATAACCATTTTGCCTCCTACCTTCAGCATCGGTATTGTATTCTGCCAACCCTTTATCAGCCCGGACAGGCTGTATACAAAGTTGTTATTTGCATCAAATTCTGACCCGTTCTGCAGTGTACCCCGGTATTTTACCCGTATGGTGGCGCAGGCATCCGGGCGCTTGCCCGTGCCGGGCTCCTGGATGATGTAATAAACGCCGCTGCAATGCTCCGTAGCCGTAATGCTGTTAGCCTCTAAATAAGTTGCTATCATTGCCCTTTCCGTGCCGGGTGCAGTATTAGCACATTCGTTATACTCGCAACCTTTGTTTTTCAGGCACCCCGGGAATATCATCACTGACACTGCCAATAGCCCCAACATTTTTTTCATTAATCCGGATTTTGTGTAAATAAATTATGTAATGAACGTATATGACCGCTTCCGTGCAAAAAATGCTGCAACCCGCCCCTATTTATTTTCCCTGCGGGAAAGCAGCTCCCTGTACCTTGTCTCATACAAGTCCCAGCGGTGGCGGGCAGAAAAAACAGTGATAAAAACAACAATCAGCACCACTGCCACCAGCAATACCATCACCACTGATGAGTCTGCCCGTATCTGCATATCTGCCCGCTTGTACCATCCGGATAAAAAATTGACACCAATGGCCAGCACCAGTCCCACGCCCAGCGGCAGCCCTACTGCCAGTTGTGTCCACACACTCTTTTTCCGGAGCCGGTTCTGCTCCCAGTACTGCACAAATTTTTCTTCCTCTTCCGTCAGCATAAGGGCAAAAATAAAACATTAATACACAGGATATTTGCATCAGCCAATTGAATTTTATATATTAGTACCCTCAACTCCAATGACTGTGAAACTTACAACGCTGCTGGCGCAATATCTTTACACCAATCACCGCCTTGATTTGCCTGGCATAGGCAACTTCCTGCTTGATGCCTCCACCCTGGACCCGGTAGAAAATACGAAACAAAAAACATTGCTGTTAAGCGGTGTCAGCTTTGAAAACAACCCTGCCGCCACCGCTCCGCCGGAGCTGATAGCTTTCATTTCTGCCAATACCGGGAAGATGAAGGCGCTGGCCGCTGCCGACCTTGAATCGTTTATAGAGCTGGCACAGCAGTTTCTCAATATCGGCAAGCCCTTCACTTTTGAAGGCATTGGCACGCTTATCAAAACAAAGCCGGGGCTGTATGATTTTGTGCCCGATACAGTGCCTGCCGACAAAATAAAAGGCCAGCTTGCAAAAGAAGCAAAGCCGGTAGAAGAAGCCGGCTCCGCCGCTGCAGAAAAATATGAATCCTTCCTGTCTGCTCCCAGGCAACGGGCCGGTATGCGCAAGCCGGTGCTTATCCTGTTAGGCATTATAGGGCTTGGCCTTGCCGTATGGGGAGGCTATACTATATCGAAAAAGAAAAATAAAACGGAAACGGCCGGCACTCAGCCTGTATCACCCAAAGAGGAAACAACCACAGATGCTCAGCCGGCAGACAGCATAAAGCCAGCCGCACCGGCCACCACTGCACCCACAGCCAGTACATCATCATCAGCCTATAAATATATCCTGGAAGTGGCAGACAGCAAGCGGGCTTTTAAGCGATATAACCAGCTCCGCACCAACCTGTGGGATGTACACCTGGAAACAAAGGACTCAGTGACCTACAAGCTGTTTATGACGCTGCCTGTCAGCTACGGAGATACTACCCATATCCTCGACTCGCTGAAAATATGGACAGGCAGGAGCGTTTACATAGAGCATGCCCAAACCGAATAATGCCGGAGCATAATGCCGCATACCGGATCAGCCATCTGCATCTTACCACCCATGTGGAAGGCGGCGCTTTTGCTGAAGTATACCGCTCTCCCCTGCTGCTGCCGGCTGATGCGCTTCCCGCCACTTTTGACAGCATACGGCATAGCTGCACACATATTTACTTTTTACCGGAGCAGGCGCAGTTCTCAGCCTTTCACCGTATACAGTCTGATGAGCTGAGGCATTTTTATGCCGGCGGGCCATTAGCTATTTATGAAATAGACAGTGAGGGGCGGCTCATCACGCACCTGCCTGGTAATGACCCGGAAAAAGGCCAGTCGTTCTTTTGCATGGTAAAAGCCGGTCACTGGTTTGCTTCGCGGCCGGCAGCAGGCACTGATTATTCACTGTGCGGCTGCACGGTATCGCCGGGGTTTGATTTTGCTGATTTTGAGCTGGCTTTTGCAGACCAACTGGCAGCATCCTATCCTCAGCATGCAGCGCTCATACATGCTCTT
>DAOLFO010000078.1:0-11820 GCA_035326305.1 Chitinophagaceae bacterium | reverse complement strand
GGGCAAGAAATCCCTTAGCCGCTATGATGATAAAGAAATTGCCTGCGCTCATAAGCTGCTGCTGCGAGGGAAGGTCCATCCCCTCATACGGCGGAAAACTTTTATACCGCCAGTACAAAAAATAGCGGGTGGTAAGCAAAATAAAAACAACAGCGGACAGCACCTGCCATACCCAGCTTTGCTGGTCTGCCGGCCTGACGATGGCCACTACCATCACCAGCAGGAAAAACAGGCCCATCGCTCCGGCTATCCAGCCTCCCCATGCTGCGGGAGAAAGCTGCCTGCTGCCAAACTCCCAGTCATATGTATCTTTTATAGTGAATAACCAGCTCACTCCTTTTACCGATGCCGGTAGTACAAGCTGCCCTTTCTGAAAGCCTGCTTTTACCATGTCGCCTGCAAAATTCCTGGGTTGTAAGTTTACCGTTTTACCGGCTTCATCTTTTTGATAAGTCAATAACAAAGGAGCAAAAGCAAGCGCACTGTCGCCGCTATAAGCAGCAAAAAGAAAGCCTTCCCGGAATACAGCCGGCACCTGCTGCATATCTTTTGCATCAGCCAGCAGGAATTTACTGATATGTTTTTTCTTCCACTGGTCCCGGTTCTCTTCTGTAAGCGGGTACGACACGGGATAGCGGGGCTGTACATAAAAACTGTCAGCAGCCCCGTTTTTTATTTTATACTGGTTCCGGTTATTTTCCAAAAAACCTATGCCCCAGGCTACAACCGGTTCCTTAGCATCCAGCTTTTTGTTAAATGAAAGCGATGCCCCCGTGACCGGCTGGCCATCATAGCGAAGAGAGCTTACGTAATCAAAAATTTTTCCGGAAAAAAAATAAAACAGCCCTTCCCCGGAGCGTTTCGTCACCGCATCACGCACAACAAAAAGCTGCTTTAAAGCCTGCCTGGTAGTAATATCATTGTAAAAAGGAGAACGGCTGAACCCATCTGCTTCGCTCATGATATCCCATGCGGTGGCACCCCTGCGCAATTTCATTTCCCTGCGAAAGCCGGTTTCCCCAATTTTCAGCTCAAAGACATTATCTCCGGGGGCAGTAAAAACAATTTCCCGGTTGCCCGCCCGTAAAGAAACAGGATGGCCCTGCGCTTCATACTTTACAGATGCGAGCCGGTAACTGCCGCCGGCACTGATGTAAAAAGGATCTTCCGAGTAAGAAGATTGTACGGCCAACTGTCCGCCATCTTTATAAAAAGCAAAGCGATTGTAAGCGGCTCCCGGCATATTGGCCGTATCTGTTTTGCCTATCTCCAGTTGCTGCGTTACTGCAAATCCATCGTGCCGGATAAAATGATGATCCAGGTTGCTGATCGTTTTCAGGGAAAGCGGCGCCCGCATATTTATCCATAAAAAAGCAAGGCAGGCTACAGCTATGAGCGGAAAAACATAAGGGAAAATTTTCCGCACATATCCTTTTTGCTGAAACTGCTGCCAGTATACAAATCCATATACCAGCAATACAATGATGCAAAACAGGTATAGAAAGGAAAGGCTGGAAAAAAATTGTAGCATGCTTAAGACAGGTTCAGGTTAGTTTCATCAAAAACAGGATAGCTGAGCCGGTTTATCCCTATCTTTTCCAGCGCCATGCGGAGCACCAATGCCCGGCTGCCATGCTCCGTATTCAGCTCTTTCAGCGCCGACATATCAGGCTGCTGGTGCTGGCGGATGCCTCCAATCCGCTCAATGATCTTTCCGCCAACGGTCAACTCCCCAATACGCAGATACAGGTACTCACTGTACAGCAATCCGAGTGATACCAGGTTGTCTACTATTTCCTGCTGCTTTTCTGCAGTGATGCGTGCCGGATCATTCTTATGTGCATCAGCAACAGCAATGACCGGCTTCACAAAATGCTCATAGGCGTACAGGGCTATGCTCCGCTCCGTTTCCATTACGCCCTTCACTATTTCTGTCTCCGATTTATCTTTTGAATAGCCGGGATAGTTACGCATCTTATATACCTGCGCCATCAGTTGCTTCACCGATTCATAGTCTGCCGCCAGCAACTTGTTTCCCTGCAAAGCCTGTTGCAACTGCTGGTTTTCTGCTACCAGTTTTTCATAGTTTGCCGTCAGCAACTGCAGCTTTTTTTCAGTGGACTGCTGGCTTTGCCTGCCTTTTGCCGTAGCAGGTGGCGGACTGCCTGCCTTATCACTATCCTGCTGCTGCACGGCAAACTGCAGTTCCCGCACTTCCCTGTTGAGCGATTCAATGATTCTTTTAAATTTTTGCTGGTTGCGCAGCAGCATATAAAGCAATAAGCCAATGACCAGCAGGCTGAGCACTACAATGATCAGCTCATAATCCGTTTCCGCTTTCGCAGTGTCCTGTACCGGCTGCACCGGCAGCAGCAGGGCAATGCTATCATTATATTGCTTTATCATTGAGTCCAGCTCCGACCGCAGCAGCAGCATATTTCTCCCTGCTTTTTCTTTTGGAGAAAGAGAATCCACTACCTGGAGCCCCTTCTTTTCCAAAGCCGGGGGCTGCTGTGCCTGCAGGTGCATGCTGTGTACCAGGAACAGTCCGTACAAAAGGATAAAAAATCGTCTCATTGTTTAAAAATTAAAACTGAAATAGCTGAATATGCCACTCTTCGATCTTACCGGTTTATAAGCTTTGAGCAACTGTTCCTTTTCCACATCACCGTAAATAGTATTGATGGATGCCAGTTCACCCGTATACCCCGGGAACATAGAAATGGCCCGCATATCCTGTATCGGCGAATATACTTCCGCCATAGTGGTCAGCACGGTATATAGCGACCGTACATCCTTTACCTGCTGGTTTTCCATCAGCCGCAGGTAAATATTATCACGGGTAAAAAATATATCCACGGTCTTGTTCTTAAAAGCTTTTAGCTGCTGGTTATTGCGCCGTACTACTGATGTGTTGTACAATATATCATTACCCGGCTGCACTTTAATGCCTTTGTACAGGAAAATATTATTATTCAGCACATCATTGTTTCTTGACAGCCCTTCTTTTTTATCTACCGGTATCCCTGTAAAGTCGGTGATCTTGTAAGCCCCGCTGAAAGCGCCGTGTATCGCTACGTTCTTATTGTTCAGCAGCCGGCCGGGCGGTACGGTATGCACTTTCACCTGTGTGCCGAGTATGGCTTTCAATTCTTCCTCCAGCTTCACCTTCAGGTCATCAAAATAAAAAGCACGGCCGCTCAGCATCACCACTTTGATCCTTTTACGGATATCTCTTGTTATCACATCGTGTATGCTGGAAATAATGCAGTGCACGATGCAATTGGTTGCTTTGTCAATAATGCCGGTCACTTCCTCATCCCACCGGATATTACGATGGTACAGGAGGCTTTCTGCATAGCTGAGCAGGTTATTCGGATCTTTATGCAGGTTGGCCACTGTACGTTCAGAGCCTTCGGTTTGCTCTGTCAGCTCTGCAAAGGCGCCGATGCTGATAGCCGGGATATCCCTGTATCTTTTTTTAAGCTCTTCTATCCATTGCAGGAAGTTCAGCACGTTTACCGTCAGGTTTTGCGCCTGTATTTCCTTTGCAATAAAATCTTTGATGATAATATCATTCGTTCCGGGTATGGCCCGCAATACCATCGTCAGGAAATCTTCTGCAAAAGCATACGAGAGCACATTACCGGCGCCGGCAAAGCCGGTGCGGAAAAAGCTGGAATAGTTTTCATTATCATCTGCAATGACCATAGAGATATCGGTGGTGCCTTTTCCGCAGTCAATCACCAGGGCGATATCGCCATTGCCCAGCTTCAGTTCCGAAGGGTGCGTTTGCTGGTACCCCATAAAGGCGGCATCGCTCTCTGATATGGTTTCATACTCCACATGCAGCCTGTCAGCCGGTATATGCAGGGAGCTTAGCATAGCCGGTGTGCGCCGGCGCAGCTCACTCAGCAAATCAAACACATCATGCTGGGTGTAGATATTCGGTACCAGCAGCGTAACAATGATGCCACCCTGGCGAAAAGCAGGCTTTGTATTCAGCATCAGCCGCAGCATGCGCAGCAGTATGGCGCTGATGAGTTGCTTTTTATTGGAGCGGATGCTATAATCTTCTGTTTCATTGCCCACCCGGAGCTGGATGCTTTTTTCAATACCAAGCTTCAGGTTGGGGATTATTTCATAATTATCCCGGAAGGCAATTTCCCTGGCCCCTACTTCGACCCTGGTAATGAACAACCGCACTTCATCCCGGCCCAGGTCATCACAAAAATTAAACGGGAAATTTTCCCTTTCCGCAAGTGTCATATTTTTCTTTACCGCATAGAAAGAGCGGTACAGCGTTTGCTGGCCGCCGGCTTCATGATTTAAAAACTCATCACGCTTCCACGCTTTGCCTGCATCGCTCACTGTAAGGCGGCTGATAATATTTTCCAGGATATCATAAGGCACCACGGCCGCCTGCGGGCCGCTGTTTTTATAACCAATCTGGCTGGCTTCGCTGCCAAAGTCAATCACCACCCGCTGGCATTGCTGCGAAGGCACTACAGCAAAATGAAAACGGGCGGAATAACATTCTTCATCCGAAAGCTGCAACGTGATATACACATAGAAGGAAGCAGGTACGGTACGCTGATGATAATAATTGAGCGATACTTTTTTCTGCATGGCTGAATAATCCAGCCGCAAGCCTGAAGCCGTTACCACCGACTCTGCGGCAGAGAAGGCCCCTGCCTTTTTGATCAGTATTTCTACCCCGTCAGTATGTTCGGCCAGCGAGATGCTGCACTCCCGCAAAGGAATATCCTGTTTGCCCGAGGGTGCCATTTGTGTAAGCACCACTTTCGCAGGATCTTCAATAGTGATTAGCGGCGATATTACCCGGTCGTCAGCAGGAGCTACAAAATTAAAGTCAACTTCTTCCCGGTTGCCGGCTACTGCATCATCATCCAGCTTGGCAATAAAATAGCGGTCACTGCGTATCAGAACAGGAAGATAATAAAGTCCCATAGCTATAAAATTTATTTATAAAAAATCACAGGCTTATTCCCTGCAAAACCAGCGATCATTATAGTTACCGGAAGTGCTCTTTTTGTCTTCGTCGTAGCAGAAGTTGAAGGACTTTGCCTTTACAGCGCTATACCGCACAGACAGGCTGTCTCCCCTGAATTCCATGGCGGGGCTTTTCCTTGCGGGAGAAGAGTAACCTATCTTTTGAAATGTCACTTCCTCTTCCCGCACTATTTCTCCCCTGCTCCAGCATTGTATTTTCACCGTAGCTTCATCTACAAGATAGCCTGTTGCATTGTCCAGCGTCAGCTCCGGGTTATAAAAGCGGTTGGCCTGGCTGCTGGAGTCGCGGCTGGCTTTCAGTGTCAGCAGCAGCCGGTCGGGCCAGGTATTCCTGATGCGCAGGTTGGTAGCTGTTATTTTATCCAGCTTTTTGCCGCGGGCAGCTTCAATTGTTTGAATTATGGAATCTATGTTAAGCGACGGCACATTTGCCGGCCTTTCTGCTGACACGGTTACAGGCGATGCGGCCACCCATTTCACCCTTGTCAGGTTGTAGATGATAATTGCGGCACCGGCTATGATTACAACAGCAAGCAGGGGCTTTATCCAGTTAAATGCAGGTCGGGCTGCAGGCCTTACGGGTTGCTCTCCGGGATCTGCCAGTGCTTTCTTTCTGCGTCCGGGAATGACAGCCAGCGCATATCTCTTTCGCCATTCAGACGGTGATATCCATTCACTGGTGCTAAATACCCAAATCTTTACCGTACCGGGATCGGCAGCAGATTGTATCTGTTTTTCCAGCTCCTCTTTCGACAGCACTTCCCTTATCACATTCGTTCCGTCATTGAACAAATATTTCTCCATTGCAGGGAAAATGATTATTTGGTGGTTTAAAAGTAGAAATGTGCAATATAGCTTCCCGGTTTGATGATTTCAGACAGGAAAGATACTGCCCTGGGGCTTAATGAGCTGTACTAAAAATGTACTACAACAATTTTTTATGATTAAATTTTAAAAATGCTGCATGGCTTTGGCAACTTAACTAAATTTTCACAGGCAGAATATACTTAAAAGAGAAGTGCCAATAAAAAGAAGAGGCCCCGGAGTTGCTTACACAAGCGTACATTCTCTATACCTAAAAAAGAAGCTGTACCTGTTTGGTACAGCTTCAGCGCCGGGCAGCTAACCTCCGGGAGATTATTGCCCGGCCAGCACGAGCGCTACAGCCCCTGCTTTTTCACCGTCCGGTCCCAGGATGTTTAACCAGTATACGCCGGCCGAAAGGCCAGGCGGCGCTTTGATGGTGCTTTGGTAATCAAAGCCTGTCACTGAAATTTTTTGCTGCATAAACGTTTGCCCTGAAGGGCCGGTCATCCGCACCTCATATACGCCCGGGCTATAGCCCTGCATACGAAGATGAACCTGCTGCTTAAACGGATTAGGGCCTGCTGTCAGTGTGGCGCTTGCCGCCACCTGCAGGCGTATGATCACTGTGGCAGAGTACTCCACCCGTCCATCATTGTCCACTATTTTAAGCCTGTAATAATTGATTCCGTTACCCGGTTTGGCATCAGTATAAGTATAGCTGCTGCCTGTTTCATTACGGGCAAATAGCATTGCTATTGGCCGGTACTCCCTGTTATCGTTGCTCCTTTCCAGCTCATAATAGTTGACACCCCGCTCCTCCGCCACTTTCCACGCAAGCAGGGCCTGCTCATGCTGCAAGCGGCCTGTAAAAGAAAGCAGGGTGGCCGGCAGCGTGATATCACCGCAAAGTCCCGTATTAAAAGTGAAACTATTTCCCAAACCGTTGTTATCAAACGTAAAGCTGCTTAGCACACTGACTGTATTGCCAAGATTAAGCAGCCCGGCGCCAAAGTCAAGCGAATTAGCAGGAGCACCAACCAGCGGCCGCACAGGCGTGCTGCCTCCCTGGATTCGCCCTGCACCTGCCACGCTAAAGCCAATCAACCCCGTAGCATTTACGCCCAGCAGAGGTGACACTTCTGCATGCAGGGTATACACCGGTACCGGATCATACGTACCATCTGCACGGCCCTGGAAAACATAAGCAGCGCCGCCCACTACATCTGCACCTATCATGCCTACTGCAGAAGAAAGCGGCTCCCCTACTATGATATCGCCATAGCCATCGCAGTTGGCATCTGTCATATTATCTATGCTGCCGCCAAACAACAAGGTAAGGTTTAAAGATTCACCTGATAAAATACTCAGCAGGGAGGCGGCCCTGGGTGAACTGATTGTTTGTGCAGGCAATACAGGATTGGTAATTGCGGCCGTCCTTTTGGGAAAAACCAGCACCTGCCCTGCATTCAACTGAAGGCCGCCAACGATATTGCTAAGCACGGCGCCCGCAGGAGCAGTAACGAATAAACCACCATCCCTTCCACCACTGATATTTCTCCTGCCCTTTACCCTGTAGCCAAAAAGATTGGCGGCATTGCTCAGCAAACCGGCGGAAGAAGCTTCCAGCCTTGCTGCAGCAGTAGTATTGATATCTGTACCCGTGCTGGTAAATACCCAGGCCGTTCCGCCGAGTATCTGTCCATTCAGCACAGCATTCAGGCTGCCCAGGTCAACACCGGCAGGCGCACCCACCACCACATCATTATGCACATCACCTGAATTGTAAGCACCGGCGCCATCTACAGAGTAGCCAAACAGCAACCCGTTGATCTGGCCTGCCAGCAGCGGGCTGAGCAGCGGTGACAAGGTAAGATTCCAGACCAGCGAGCCAACAATTGGCTCCACAATTGACTGTACTACTGAAAGCAGGTTGAGTACAGATCCGGTAGGCGGATTAAGAGAGCGTACTGTGGTAAATGTGTTGGTTGCATTGCTCATAAACACAAAGGCGCCGCCTGTTTTCACAGCGCTGATCCCGTCCATCCTGGCATAAGTTGGCGCACCCACGATGATCTCACCGCGGCCATCACCATTCATATCATCGGCTACCGCCAGCGAAAAGCCAAATAACGGATTGATGGCAATAGTGGTAGTAGTAAGCAACGGAGACTGAAGGTGCAACGAAAGCAGGGGTGCGGGAAAAGGTCCGGACAGCGATGCGCCACCCTGGTAGATATAGATCCTGCCCACCGTTCCGTCAATGAGTTGCCCCGCGCCAAAATCAACAGTAGCCTGATCCAGGGGTGCGCCAACAATGATATCATTAATACCATCGCCGGTCACATCACCACCGGCAACACTAAAGCCAAACAGCGCATTGGCCACTGCTGTATTGGGCTGAAGCACGTATGCAGGCTGTGCACCAAGCCCTGTGGGCGATCCTGTATAAACAAATACGGCACCCACACCTGCGAGCGTTCCGTCGCCGGACACCACATCTGCCAGCGCCGGCGCACTGATTGCCACGTCATCATATCCGTCATTATTGATATCTCCCAGTGAAGCAACTGTAAAGCCATGCAATCCCTCTACCTGCAACTGCAGATCATTCAGCAAAGCGGGTATTACACCGTCTGCAGAGGAAGTCCACTCCGGGTTGTGGTTTAACGGATCGATAGTAACGGGATATACTGCATCCTTATCATCAGCTTCGATAATCAGCAGGTTACTATGCTGCTCAAACCGAATACGGGCGGGCAGCACCTGCCCCGTTGCATCCCATACTTTAAGGCCGCTGTAGCGCAGCGCTTCTTTACCGGTTGAGGTATTGGTAAAAAATAAAGCATGGTCATCATAAGCATGTACCGACAAGCTGGTACTGATGCGCAGAGAAACACGGAGCAGCCCGTTTTTTTCTTTAATGATAAAGTTTTGCCGCAGGCCGGCAGCACTATGTATATACTCCACATCATAGTGCTGTGCCTGCTGTACAAGCCTGTTTCCATTGTGCAGCCAGCGAAAATCTTTACTGCATGGCTGACCGGCTATTGTTTCTAACGATGCCTCCATTTGCCAGCCACCGGTGCGAAGCGGGCTCACACGGTAGCCCTTTTCGCTAATGGTAAATACAAGCTGCTGACCATTATTGGCAATGCTGAATGTATTGCCGCCGCGGTTCCTGATAGCATATTGTGATTGCTCAATATGCCCGGTGGCCGCAGCAAACCACTCAGCCGAAACATTTTCCGGGAGCTGTGCCGGTCTTTGTGAATACGTGTTTACTGAAAAAAAGGCAAATAGTAGAAATGCCAGGGTAAGGGGTAAAGTTACTTTCATACGATTCGGGTTTAGTTGTTAATACGGCAGGATATTGGCGGGACTGAATTGATTCAGCACATAAAACTATCCCGCTCACTCAAAAAACTATACCCGTAAAAATGCAATCCATACCCGTAAAAACGCAGCTAAGTGTGAACACTTAGGCATTTTCCCCGGTTGCAAATTCCCGCAGTTATAGTTAAACTTGTAAAGTACAAACCGCCTTGTCCAGTGAAAATATTCCGTGCTGAAAAAATGTTCAGCCTCCCCCAGCATATGGGTAAAGGAATCATCCACCAGGTCCGCATTACTTATAATGCCTGGTTGGTATGCTGGAATATACGATTGCAAACCTGTCAGTCTTTCCGCACTATTTTTCTCCTTCCCGGCACGCACCTGCATCTTGTTTATACATTTTCTCCCAAATTTTTTAAAATAAGCCACCTGCCTGTTCCCACCGGCGGCTACCTGATCATGAGCGGTGCTAACCTTGATGCAGAATACCAGGTATCACCCGGTCATCAGATAGAATGTATGGAAATCTTTCTGCAGGCCCCTGATGAGTCTGTTGCCCTCCCTTATGACGACTGCACCCTGCAGCTATTGACACAAATAAAACAGGCGCCGGATGGGGCAAGGCTGCTGCCCGTTTCCCATAGCGCCCATCATGCCCTCCACGCCTTGTATCAGCATGCATACAAAGCAACCGGCAGCGCAGCATATGCTGAAGGAAAATTATTATCCCTGCTGTCGGACCTGGTAATGATGGAAGAAAGCCCGGATGATATAAAAACAAATACGCTGCTATCCGATAACATAGCCATGATTGACAAGTGGCTGGATGAGCATATTGATACAGAATTACCACCACTCAGGATATTAGCGGAGCAGGCTTCGCTCAGCGTATCCAGCCTGAACCGGCAGTTCAAATCATTCTGCGGAAAAAGCATTTACGAAGCCTATCTGCACAAAAAAATGAAGAAAGCAAAAGAAATGATGGAGCAGCCTTTTATCACAGTGAATGAAGTGGCTTATAAACTGGGTTATGAGAAGGTAAGCAACTTCATTACCATATTTAAACGCTTCTACCAGCTATCGCCCGGCCAGTTAAAAAGGAAGCGCAACTATTAGCAAACAGTTGTTTGAAAATCAGTGTTGCGCCGCTTTTCACTTTAAATCAAATAATTGCACTTCAATCTTGACATTTATCAAGGTATATTTTCTATTTTTTTCGGGGGCATCTCCTCTTGTCATGAGCCGGTGCCGGGTGTATGTTTGTAACAGAAATTGATTGAACGAAAATCCAAACCAATCATCCCTTGAAAGACAGCAACCAATTTCTTGTGAAAGACCAAACAACCAACTATCCGCGAAAAACCGTTTGCCAACCGGCCTTTTAAAATCCAGTATCAGTCAGTTTCTGATTTTTTTAACCGTCCAAAAAAAAAATCAAACCCCGCCAAAAGCGGGGTTTACTTTTATTTAAACCCGCAGCCGTATGCCTGAGCGGTTCAGCAGCTTTACCAGCAGCATCATACCTGCTGCAAAAGCAGCGGCCCACAATATACCGCGCCAGCCAAACCGCAGGCTCCAGGGGAAAACAGTAATCCCGGTAACTCCCAGCAAACCATACCAGATGCCGGGCAGGATATATATCAGCAGCGGGTTAGTGGCAGCAGGCCGGAAAAGGGCTGTCCAGGATTTAATGCCTTTTATATCCGTGAGCCAGTACAATAATGAAAAAACAACACAGCAGGAAGCGGCGCTGTAAAAGCACCAGGATGGAGTAGCGTATATTTTAGATATGCTGTAAAAAGGACGGAGCACATAAGCCGCCAGCGCCAGCAAAGCAGCAAATGCAGCAGCGCTGGCAAAAGCGTGTTTCCTGATCTTATCTTCCCGGCTAAAAAACAATAAAGACAATACCACCCCACACAGCACAATGGCTGTGTGAGCAGCATGCCCCGCCTGCCCTTTTACCCATGCCCACAGCGGCCACCCGGATGAATGTACCATAGCGTAAAACGCAGTACACAATGCAACAAATAAAATAAGCACCGGCAGACGCCCCTTTGACAATTGATAGATGATACAGCTATACAGGTATGCCCACCCGATAAGCCCCAGTATGCCCCACCAGTGCGGCTGCATGCGCACCGTACCATCAGCGCCGCTCCGGTATATCCATGCCAGTATGATCAACCCTGCCACCCCTATGCCACGCAGCAGGTATGCCGGCCACTTTTTCTTAAAGCGGTACACATTCCATACTAAAATGGCTGATATATAAAAAAGCAACGACCACCACCTGCGGGGCAGGCCGGTCGCCCCTTCATGTACACCCTGCTCCGCATTGACCATAAACACTCCCATGACAATAAGTGCCAGGCTGCGCCAGAAAATATGCAACTGGATTTGCCAAAAGCCATCCCCTTTTTGCCGGCGCTGCTGCAAGGCAAACGGTATGGACATGCCTACTATAAAAAGAAAAGCAGGAAATACCACATCTACAAATGTCATGGCATCCGCATCGGCGGGCATATGCTTTAACCATAGCGGAATATCCCTTACACCGGCCACTTCATTTACAAAAATCATCACCAGTATGGTGATGCCCCTGAATGCGTCAATGGACAGTATGCGGCCGGTTTGGGCCAGTTG
>DAOLFO010000077.1:0-11850 GCA_035326305.1 Chitinophagaceae bacterium | reverse complement strand
TGGTAGACCAGATGCGGTGGGATTACCTCTACCGTTTTTATGACCGCTATGCCGTTGACGGATTTAAGCGTATGCTTAACCAGGGCTATAGCTGCGAAAATACTTTTATCCCCTATACGCCTACGTACACAGCAGCAGGTCATACCTGTGTGTATACCGGCTCTGTTCCCGCTATTCATGGCATTATCGGCAATAACTGGTACCGCCGCGATATAAAGCGGGGATGGTACTGCACCGAAGACAGCACCGTGGTATCAGTAGGCAGCACTTCCTCCGCAGGCAAGATGTCGCCCCGCAATATGCTCACCACCACCATCACAGATGAGCTGCGGCTGGCTACTAACTTCCAGGCCAAAACAATCGGCATTGCCCTGAAAGATCGCGGCGCCATATTACCTGGCGGCCACGCTGCCAATGCTGCCTACTGGTTTGATAATGCCACCGGCGGCTGGATTAGCAGCAGCTACTACATGAATGAATTGCCGGAATGGGTAAAACAGCTCAATGCAAAAAAACTGCCCGACCAGTACCTGGCGCAGGACTGGAATACCCTCTACCCTATTAATACCTATAAGCAGAGCACCGCTGACGATAAACCTTATGAGGGAAAAATATCAGGCGAAGACAACAGCTTTCCCCATACCACCTCCAAAATCACTTCCGGGAAATATGAATCATTCCGCGCCACTCCCTATGGCAACACGTTTACTTTCGATATGGCAAAAGCTGCTGTGGAAGGAGAGAAAATGGGGCAGCGTGGCATTACTGATTTTCTTGCCATCAGCTTCTCCTCTCCTGATTATATTGGCCATGCATTCGGGCCCAACTCTATTGAAGTAGAAGATAACTACCTGCGCCTTGACAGGGAGCTTGCTTCTTTCTTAAAATACTTAGATACTAAAATCGGCAAAGGGCAATACCTTGTTTTTCTCACAGCGGACCATGCTGTAGCCCATGTACCCGGTTTTATGCAGGAGCATAAAATACCTGCCGGCATTTTTGATGATGAAGAAATAAGAAAATGGATCAATGAGCGGGCGGAGAAAAAATTTGGTGTGAAAGGAGCGATTGAAAGAGTAATAAACTACCAGCTCTTCTTCAACTTTCCGGCTATTGAAGCTATGACACGGGAAACAAAAACAGAGTTTGATATTTTTAAACGCTGGCTTATTACTGAACTGGGCACTCACCCTGCCATCATGAGCGCTTTTGACCTGCACGAAATAGGTGAAGCACCCATCCCGGCTAAAATAAGAGAAATGGTTCGCAATGGTTATAATCAAAAGCTGAGCGGTGATATCCAGTTTATCTTTAACCCCCAGTGGTTTGATGGCGGGAAAACAGGCACCACACACGGCGCCTGGAACCCTTATGATTCACATATACCGCTTTTATGGTTTGGCTGGAAAATCAGGCCCGGCCGCACCAACCGGGAAGTATACATGACCGATATTGCGCCTACGGTAGCAGCGCTGCTCCGCATACAGATGCCGAATGGCACTATCGGGGAAGTGATTACGGAAATAACTAAATAAGCAGGCTGAGCAAACGGTAAAAATTAAAATTCCGGGCAAAGCAGCAGCGGACTTTAAACCGGCCGCACCGGCAACCATAAATCTTAAATTGTAAACCGAAATGGAACTACAGGCATTATTTGAGCAGGCAGTAGCAGATAGTAAAACGCTGAATGAAAAACCCTCCAACGATATTTTACTGAAATTATATTCGCTCTACAAGCAAGCCACTGAAGGAGATGTCAGTACTCCTGCCCCTTCCAACCCGTTTGATATAGTGGGCAAGGCCAAGCACCAGGCATGGTCTGAGCTGCAGGGAAAGGCGAAAGAAACAGCCATGCAGGAGTATGTTGATTTAGTAAATTCCTTAAAGAGTTAATAAGAAAGACCCCGCAAATGCGGGGCCTTTCTTATAGCAAATACTTATCTTCTTAATTCTGGCTCTGCTGCAAATTCCGGAAGTCCACACTTACCAGCTTGCTCACACCCGGTTCCTGCATCGTCACACCATATATCACATCCACCGTGCTCATCGTAGTCTTGTTGTGCGTCACGATGATGAACTGGGAATTATCACTAAACTGGCGGATCATATTGGTGAACTTGCCCACATTCGCATCATCCAGCGGGGCATCCACCTCATCAAGGATACAGAAAGGGGCAGGCTTGATCAGGTAGATGGCAAATAGCAGCGCAGTAGCTGTCAGCGTACGTTCTCCTCCGCTAAGCTGTGTCAGTGAGGTGGGGCGCTTGCCTTTAGGCCGGGCTATTACCTCGATGCCGGTCTCTGCCAGGTTATCAGGGTTTTCCAGTACCAGGTCGCAATGATCGTCCTCTGTAAACAGTGTTTTAAATACTTTGATGAAATTCTCTTTCACACTGTTGAATGTCTCCAGGAATTTCTGGTTAGCCGTTGCTTCCACTTCCTCGATTGTTTTCAGCAGGCTGTCTTTGGCATTCACCAGGTCCGTCTTTTGCTCCACGATAAATTCATAGCGCTTTTTCATTTCTGTAAACGCTTCTATCGCTGTCGGGTTTACTTCGCCCAGGTTTTCCAGGCGCTTCTTCATCCGGTCGGCTTTTTCCTGCAGCTCTTCCAGCGATGTATCAGTAGTCCGTTGCTGATCCAGTATATCTTCCAGCTTAATGCGGAACTCCACATCTAATCTTTCTTTTGTTCCGGCTAACTGCAGCTTCAGCTCGTTCAGCTTATCCTTTATAGCCACCAGCAGGTGCTCTACCTGTTCTTTCTCCCTGATCTTCTGGCGCAGCTCACTTTCTTTTTCGCTCAGTTGATTGCGCAAATTATAGTATGCCTGGTCGGCCTCATTCAATACCTGCTGCTCTTCCTCCCTGCGGCGGATAAGTGCAATCAGGCCTTCTTCTATATCCGTCAGCGATTGCGCTGATTGCTCAATATTATTTACTGTATCCTGCAGGCTGATGGTATTGCTTTCAATCTGCTGGCTCAGGTCATTCAGTTGATTGCTTTTAAACTCCAGCTCCTGCTTCAGCGCATTTATCTTGCTCTGCTGGCGGGTAACGCTCAGGTTAAATTCGTTGTACTGTGCTGATGCTTCATTGTACCCGGTCTCTGCCGCCCTGAATGCTTCCTCTGATTCAGCAAGGCGTGCTCCGTGCGCCTGCAATTCTTCATTATAGGTTGCCAGTTGCGAACGGACACCCTCTATGGATTGCTGCGTTTGCTCCAATTGTAAAGCCAGTTCTTCCCACCTGTTCTGTCCGCTGGCCTGCAATGCATGCAGGTTTTCCAGTTTATTATGCAGGGAAAAGACCTGGTTGGTCAACTGCTGAATTTCCTTTTCTGCCTCACGGATAGCTGACTCACGCAGATCTTCATTGAAGGCGATTACTTCATTATGCCTTGTTTGTATATCGCTCCGTAATTTCTCCACCACAGCATCCTGTGCTGCAATTTCCTCTTCCAGCTTTTCCAGGTTTTTTACCCGGCCAATCTTTTTGCCTTCAATCAGGCCCACACTTCCACCTGTAAGTGAATACTTACCTTTTACATACTTACCGTTTTTCTCTATTACCACAAATCCATTGCTGTTTTCAAGCGCCGATTCATTATCTGCAACGAACACATTGCCCAGCAAATGTTCCGCCAGCCTGCGGTATTTTTCATCCACCTCTATCACGCTCAGCGCAGGTATGCCACCGGGCAGGGTATGATCAGAAGCATTAGCTGCTGATTGATTTACCTGATCCAGCAGGAAAAAATTGGCCTTGCCCTTTTTATTTTCATCCAGCAGGTGCACTGCCTGCAGGCCTTCCTGCAGGTTATTTACCACATAGTAGCTCAGGTAGGGCTCCAGCACATTTTCCAGCGCAGTACGGTATTCTTCTTTTACATATAAAATATCAGAAAGGATGGGCGATGTATGGCTCCAGCCCTGGTTATTGTGCAGGAATTTTACGCTGTCGGGGTATCCTTCCATGCTTTCTATCATGCTCTTCAGCAGCGCATGTTCATTCTTTTTAGCATCCAGCTTGCGGGTTTCTTCGGCCAGTTCATTCCGCAATGTTTCCAGCACGGCCTGTGTTTGCAGTATCTGCTCTTTGGTATGCTCATGGTGCTGCTGCAGTTGCTCCAGGTCAGTTTTCCTTACTTCCAGCTCCTTTTCCTTTTCCATCCGCTCTTCATCCAGTTGGCGGCGCTGGCTTTCCCGCTGCTCCCGCTCCTCCTCTATCTGGCGTATGGCCCGCTGCAGGTTTTGTCCCGATGTATCTGCCACCGCTACTTTCTTTTCTGCGTCAAACTGGTTGCGCTGCACCTGCTGGTATTCCTGGCGAAGGTTATCCAGCATCCTTCTTTTCTCATCCAGCACTTCCCGTTCATTAGCTACGGTGCTCTGGTACTGTTGTAATTGCTCTTTTAATGAATCCAGGCTTTTTGTTTCCTCCTCCACCTGCTGCTGTGTAAACAGGATGCTTTCATCTATGCCTTTTAACTGCCCGCCTGCTTTTTGTAAAAACTCTTTCAGGCTGCCTTCTCTCTCCCGCAGGTATTCCAGGCGCTGCGCCGAAAGGTTTTTATCATTCTCTTTCGTACGCACCTGCTGCACCAACTCGTTGAAGGTGTGCTGCATGCTTTGCAGCGCTCTTTCCTTTTCTACAAAAGCCAGTTTCTCCTGCTCCAGCAATGCTTCATCCGTAGCAATCTCTGCTTCCATCCGCACCCGCTTATCCGTTTCCGTATCAAACTGCTCGTTCAGCTCCTTATACGTCAGGTTAAATCCTTCCAGCGCTGCCTTAGCCAGCTCAATGCTTATTTCGCGGTAATCCTTTTTTATCTCATGATACTTTTCCGCTTTTTTGGCCTGGCTCTCCAGGGCCTTGAGCTGGTTGTTGATCTCAAACAGCAGGTCTTCTATACGTGCCAAATCCTGCTCGGTAGCATCCAGCTTTGATTTTGCTTCTTTCTTTCTTGTCTTATAAATGGAAATACCGGCAGCCTGCTCCAGCATACGGCGGCGGCTGTTGTCTTTATCCTTAATCAGGTCATCCACCATGCCCAGCTCAATGATAGCATAGCTGTCGGTGCTCACTCCCGTATCCATAAACAGGTTCTGGATATCCTTCAGGCGGCACTGCACATCGTTCAGGCGGTATTCGCTTTCGCCGCTTTTATAAAATTTGCGGGTAATGGTGACGGTGCTGAACTCGGTAGGCAACAGGTTTTTGGTATTCTCAAAAGTGAGGCTTACTTCGGCCAGGCCGGAAGCACTGCGGGTTTTGGAACCATTAAACACAAGGCTGTCCAGGTTCTCACTGCGCAGGTGGCTGATCTTTTGCTCCCCTATCACCCAGCGTATGCTGTCCACGATATTGGATTTGCCGCAGCCGTTCGGCCCCACGATGCCGGTTATATTATCGTCAAAATTGACAATGGTTTTATCTGCAAAACTTTTGAATCCCTTGATTTCTAAGCTCTTTAATCTCACGGTAAAGAAGGTTTAAGTCAGACGGCGAATATAGGCGAAAGCCGCATAATAGCGGGTTTGGCTGCACACCATTTATACACAAAAAAGAATCAAAAATGTGGGAAGAATTTCCAGAAAATACTGGCAATTCCAGCTCTCTGTATCATTCACAAAACATTTCGCAGTCCTGGACTGTTCAATACTGGAAAAATATCTCCGTAGCCCCATAGCCAAATCGAGGGTCATACTGGTTGACAAACGATTTTACCTGGCCCCTGGTGCGCAGGATATCGTGCAGTTCATTGCGAAGCACTCCCCTGCCCACACCATGGATAACGATGAGCGAAGGCTGGCGGTGGGCAATAGCCAGGTCAAAATATTTCTCAAACTCCTTTAGCTGCATATCCAGTATGGCATAATTATCTAACTGCTCCCACTCATCTGTCAGCTTTTCAATATGCAGGTCAACCACGGAGCGGGCAGGCGGCAGGTGCTGCCGGGCCTCTTTTGCATTGTATACTTTATATCCTTTGGCAGCCAGCTTCCCTATTCCTATTTCATCTGTAATTGTCTTGTCAGGGTACTGGTCAAACAGCTTGTAAGAAAAAGTGGCCTGGTTATTTTTTTTCAGCTCTTCTATTCTAGCAAAAAGCTGCTTCGGCTTCAGCTTTAATACCGTTTCATAGTGGCTTTCTTTTTTCTTATCCGGCACCGGCAAAGAAAAATCAAAGGCAAAGGCCGGACTGTCGCTCATATCGGAGAAAGGGATATCGTGCAAATAAAAATCCTGGAACGGATGCACAGTATTTTGCAGGTGGAAATCAGGCTGGCCGAAAAACTGCAGTTTATAATCAAACCGGTACTCCTGCTCAGTACGGTTGATAAGATGGATTTTTAGCTGCTCCACCACATCATCCCCAAACTCATCTGTATCCATTACCGGCAAAAAGCTCAGCCATACCCCATCCGCCACCTGCCTGGGAGCGTTTGCTTTCTTTTCTTTTGGCAGCTGGTCTATATATTTTTTGGAAGGCGCCGCAGGCACGATTTTTTTTGCTGTAAATCTTTTAAAATAGGGAAAGTCAATCTGGTCCATATACGCCGGAAACCGGACACCCCTGACATCCACCATCACCATTTTATTATTGATGATATCCACCACTTCTCCTTCCTCGTTGGAATGAAGTATCAGTACTTTGTCGCCTACCTGGTATTTCACGCCGCAAAGATAAGCCGGTGCAGGTGTATTTGTTTTCTTACCTTGCGGCAGCGTCATCTTATGCTGAAAATCGGATTAACAGGCGGCATTGGCAGCGGAAAAACGACCGTGGCACGGATTTTTGAAACACTGGGCATACCCGTGTACTATGCCGATGAGGCCGCCAAAAGGCTGATGAACGAAGATGCGGTGCTAAAAGAAAAACTGGTTGCGGCATTTGGCTCCCAAACCTATACAGACGAAGGGAGGCTCAACCGCAGCTATCTTGCCGCACAGGTATTCAGCAATCCCCAAAAGCTGGAACTGCTCAACGCTCTTACCCACCCGGCCACCATTGCCGATGCAGAGAAATGGATGGCGGCCCGGCAGGCTCCCTATGCCATCAAGGAAGCAGCGCTCATTTTTGAAAGCGGTTCGGCAGCAGGGCTGGACCTGGTGATCGGCGTATGGGCGCCCCCGGCATTGCGCATCCAACGTACGATGGAACGTGACGGCAGCGACAGGCAGGCTGTACTGCACCGCATGGCCCGGCAAATAGAAGAAAGCATAAAAATGAAGCTTTGCGATATTGTTATTAATAATGATGAACAGCAACTGCTGACACCACAGGTGCTGGCATTACATGAGCAGTTGCTAAATGCGGAACCCGGTCAGCCACTTTCTTTTCTGTTAAAGAAAGAATAACCGCTTACCTGTTTGTAGTATTCTTCCCATCTTTTTATAGCAAAACTGCCCTTTTTGTGTGCTACTTTGTGGTAAATCTTTGGTTTACTGTTGCATACGGAATGGTTTGTGTGTATTCTTGCGAAATCAAAAACCTACATCATGAAAAAAACATTTCTGTTTGCTATTGCTTTATTTGCAATACACTCACTGCACGCACAAAAAACAACTTTTGGAATCAAAGCCGGCGTAAACACTAACGCCTTTGTAGTAAGAGGAGAAAGCGGTGGAGACAAAGTAAGCTACTCCGCAAGTAAAATTGGCTTCCAGGCTGGCGGTGTGGCAGACATCTCCTTTTCAGAACATTTTTCTATTCAGCCCAACCTTCTTGTGGTTTTAAAAGGCGGCAAGTATCCCGCATCTAAATATGCTATTAATATTTTCAGTGCGGATCTTCCTATTAATTTCTTGTATAAAAATAATGGGTTCTTTGCAGGTGCAGGCCCTAACCTTTCCTATGGTATCAGCGGCAAAATAAAAGCGGAAGATGAAACAATAGATGTATATAGCGATGAAGCCGGCGAAATTCCACTGAAAAGATTTGAAATGGGCGCTAACCTGCTGATGGGCTATCAATTTGCCAAAGGCGTAAGTATCAGCGCTAATTATACATTGGGCGTGAGCAACATTCTGAACGTTGACGATCCGGGTGATTCTAAAGTTAATAATAACTACTTAGGATTATCCATAGGATTTAATTTTGGAAAATAGACCGTATCTCATCAATAAAAAGGCCGGACATTAAAAATTGTCCGGCCTTTTTATCTTATTTAACGTGATTACATCTCATGCCCCAGCTTGCTCCGCTTGGTATCTAAATATTTTGTGTTATGCGGGTTGGCCGCCACTACAATGGGAATATTCTCCACTATTTCCAGCCCGTACCCAATTAACCCAACCCTTTTCCGGGGATTATTGCTCATCAGCCTTAATTTGGTGGCACCCAGGTGCCGCAATATTTGTGCACCCACACCATAGTCCCGCTGATCCATCTGGAAGCCCAGGTGCAGGTTGGCCTCCACTGTATCCATCCCCTCCTCCTGCAGGCGGTAAGCTTTCAATTTATTCAGCAGACCAATGCCCCTGCCCTCCTGGTTCATATATAAAATAATGCCCTTCCCTTCCTGCTGCACCATCTGCATGGCCTTATGCAACTGCTCGCCACAGTCGCAGCGGAGCGAGCCCAGTATATCACCTGTAAAGCAGGAAGAGTGCACCCGTGTCAGCACCGGCTCCTCCTTATCCCATTCCCCTTTGATCAGGGCCAGGTGTTCATTAGCAGAGTTTTTTTCTTTAAACGCCACCAGCTTAAATTCCCCGTACCGGGTAGGCATATCCACCCGTACAATTTCCTCGATCAGCGAATCCCGCTTGATCCGGTATTCGATCAGATCTTTTATGGAAATGATGCTGAACTCAAATTTTTTAGCCACTTCCAGCAACTCCGGCAGGCGGGCCATGGTGCCGTCATCGTTCATGATCTCCACCAGCACCCCTCCATAAGGCGGGGGGAAGCCGGCCAGCCGGGCCAGGTCAACGGCCGCTTCGGTATGCCCGGCACGGCGCAGCACGCCTCCTTTTTTAGCCCTCAGCGGGAAAATATGGCCCGGGCGGCCCAGGTCCCTGTTATTGGTAAACGGGTCTATCAGCGCCTGTACCGTTTTGGCCCTGTCCTGTGCAGAAATACCTGTGGTACAGCCATTTCCAAGCAGGTCAACGGATACGGTGAATGCCGTTTCATGCAGGGCGGTATTGTTGCTGACCATCAACTCCAGCCCCAGCTCGTCGCAGCGCTCTTCCGGCAGGGGCACGCATATCAGCCCCCGCCCGTGCTTGCTCATAAAATTGACCATTTCCGGGGTAACGGCCCCGGCGGCAGCGATAAAATCCCCTTCATTTTCACGGTCTTCGTCATCCACCACTATTATCATTTTGCCGTCCCGGATATCCCGGATGGCCTCCTCTATGGTATGGAACATACATGTCTGATTTGGTGCAAAGGTAAGAACAAAATAACCGCAAACAGGTTGGCGGAAACCAGCTATTTAGCAGGGGACAGCCAGCCCTGCTTCATGACAATTTGTTAATATCTGGAAGACTTTCTTGTCGGAAATATCCCTTTCTTTGCAGCACAATCACGTAAACTAAACAACATGCTTAAGAGAATCTTACTGATGCTTGTTATTGTGTCAATAGCAGGTATAGCTGGTATGGGTCAGGTGACTACCAGTGGTATGACAGGCACCATCAAAGGCCCTGAAGGTTCAGGGCTGGCAGGCGCTACTATTAAGGCTACCCACCTGCCTTCCGGTACTTTTTACACTACTACTGCTACTTCCAGCGGCGTATTTGCGCTTACAGGTTTAAGGCCCGGAGGCCCCTATTCTGTGGAGCTGTCATTTGTTGGCTTCCCGACCAAAACCCTCAGTGATGTTTACCTTGTATTAGGAGAGTCTTTTGTTATTAACGAACAACTGGCTACTGAAGGCACAGAGCTGACTGCAGTAACGGTGACGGGTATTACCAGAGGCTCAAGGCTGAACCGTTTCAAAACAGGTACATCTACCAATATCAGCAATCAGCAAATTAACTCATTGCCTACTATCAACAGGTCTATTAATGATTTTACCCGCCTCACGCCGCAATCTAACGGCAACTCATTTGCAGGCAGGGACGGACGCTATAATAACGTGCAGGTAGACGGTGCCAACTTTAATAATGGCTTTGGCCTGAACGATGATCCGCTTCCCGGCGGTGGCGGCTTATCTATTGATGCCATTGAAGAGATCCAGGTAAATATTGCTCCGTATGATGTACGCCAGGGCGGATTTACCGGTGCAGGCATTAATGCCATCACCCGCAGCGGTACTAATAAATTTACAGGGTCTGTTTACCACTTTTTCCAAAATCAGGGACTGATAGGCAGAAAAGTAAATGGCGATAAAATTTCAGGACTCCAGGAAAGCTCCACCAAAACTTATGGAATGAGGCTTGGAGGACCAATCATTAAAAATAAACTCTTCTTCTTTGTAAATGCTGAAAGGATTGATCTGAAAGGTCCGGATGCAGGAGCAGTCAATCTCTGGAAAGCTTCAGAAAACGGTATTGCTGATGCTGCTAATAACATCACCCGTGTAAGGAGAAGCGACCTGGAGGCAGTACGGAACCACCTGATTAATCAATGGGGTTATGATCCGGGGGCTTATGAAGGATATGCCAATGGTGAGTCAGAAGTAACTTCCATACTGGCCCGTATTGACTGGAATATCAGTTCCAAACACCGGCTGGCCATCCGCTACAACAAAACGGAAAATGAAAGACCTTTCCTTGTAAACAACAATTCAGGAGCTAACCCAAGATCTCCTACCGGTTATTTCAGAACAGGTGAAAACTCAATGGCTTTTGCAAAAACCATGTATAATAATGCTAATAAGGTTAACTCTTATACACTTGAACTGAATAGTAAATTAAGCAACCGGGTATCTAACCAATTCCTGGCGACCTACAGTAAAATAGAATCAGGCCGCTCTTCCCCCAGCGAAGAATTTCCCTTTATCGACATAGGTGATGGATCTGGCTCACTCACTTCTCCCGAAAGCTACCGCAACTATATTTCTGCCGGTTATGAACTGTTTACTTACAACAACGCCGTTATTAATGATAATATAAACATATTTAATAACGTAAGCATTGCAGCAGGCAAACACAGCATTGTAGTTGGTGCAGCTTTTGAATTACAAAAATTTGCAAACAACTATATGCGCAATGGCACATCTTACTACAGATATGCCACAGTGGCTGACTTCCTTACTACCGGCACGCCGGGTGAAGTAGCCCCTATACAGTTTGCCCTTACTTACCCATATGAAGGACAGGAACCCTGGGCCAGAGTAAACTATGCGCTGCCTGCCCTGTATGTACAGGATCAGATCACACTTAGCGATAAATTTACTCTGACGGCAGGATTAAGGGCTGAAGTGCCCATGTTTACCAATAAGCTGACCGCTAACCCCAATGTGGATGCGCTGGACCTGCTTGGCACTAATGGCCAGCCTACCAAATACTCTTCCGGCGACTGGCCGCAAAGCCGCGTAATGCTGTCCCCCCGGGTAGGCTTCCGCTGGGATCTGTATAGTGATAAGTCATTTATCATTCGTGGAGGTACTGGTATTTTTGCCGGCCGTGTACCATTTGTATGGCTCACCAATATGCCTACTAATACCGGCATGATCCAAAACCAGATTGAGCCGAGCAGCTATTCCTGGTCATCATCCTGGATCAATGATATTCGCTTTAATCCTGACAAGCTGTATTGGTTCAATAATACGCCGGCAAGTGCCTCTTCTGTCTTTATCAAATCATCACAGGGCGGTATCCCCGGCTCTCTGGCCCTGGTGGATCCTGATTTCAAAATGCCACAGATATTCAGGACAAGTGTTGGCTTTGA
>DAOLFO010000428.1:0-2347 GCA_035326305.1 Chitinophagaceae bacterium | reverse complement strand
ACATAGCAGTAGGCGACAGCATTTACTATTCCCGCGGGTATATCATCCTGAACCGCCTCGATATACAGGATACCCTGCCGCTTGCCGGCTTTGCCGGAGACAAGGCCAGCCTGGCCAGCCTTACGGTACACTCCTTTAACCGGAGCAGCTACCAGTCGCAGGCGCTGCTTATCAATCGTAAAGGCTCCCTGCTCCCCGTGCCGGATACCGTGATGGCCGAAAGCCTGGTGCTGCGGCTCAACAGCGTGGACGGCAACAAAGCCAATATTGGGGTAAAAGAGTCTAATGCTATCCTGGAGTATGTTACCCTCAAGGCTTACAAGTTCCCGATGATACGCATACTCTGGGCCGGTATCATCATTACGGCCATCGGCATCATAATCAGTATGGTAAGGCGTATACAGCTTAACCGTGCAGAGCGGGAGAATTAGATTTTCACGTTTCCCAAACAGCGCCGGGAGTAATTTTGCTGTCTTGGACAGGTGATGCCTGTTTTATAAATTTACCGGAATGATTCGCCCTGCCCTGATATTGGTATTTGTCCTGCTCACCGGAAGCTTTGCCGCACGGGCACAAGTGGATTTGCCGCCGCCTGCCCCTACCGATACCATTCCCCCCATGCCGTCTTTTGAGGAGCGCTCAAAAAAATGGGGGCCCAACGATACCATCATCACCCCTGCCATCTGGTACAACCGGGAAATGCTTACCTACCAGGAAGAAGAGATGGCCTGGGTATCAAAGCTGGACCCCAGGAAACTGCAAAAAGTAATTGCAGAATGGACCAGGCTGCGCAATGCCGTATACGTCACCTATCCCTATGCCCGTGTAGCCGGCGCCACTATCAACGAAATGAACCGGCAACTGGAGGGCATTTCCGGCAAAAAAGAAAGAAAAGCCTATATCAAATCAAAAGAGAAAGAGCTGAAAAAACAGTTTACCGAACCACTCTCCAACCTGTCGGTATACCAGGGCAAAATACTGATGAAGCTCATCAACCGGCAAACCGGCAATAACTGTTATGAAATACTGAAAGAATACAAAGGTGGTGTAAATGCGCGGCTGTACCAGACCGTCGCTTTTTTCTTTGGCAGCAGCCTGAAGCAAAAATGGAACCTGGCAGATGCCACCGACCGCCAGATTGAAAACTTTTGCGTTGAGATTGACGGCTCCTGGTATGGCAATCCCTACCGCCGGTAATTTCCCTAACTTTTAAGCAATAAATTTGTTACCTATGCTGTGTGCGGGGCTCATCCCCTCACCGGCTATTTAAAAACATACAGATGAAAGTTGATATACTTGCTATTGGTGTACACCCGGATGATATAGAACTTGGCTGCTCCGGCACATTAATCAATGAAATAAAAAAAGGTAAAAAAGCGGCGCTGCTGGACCTGACCGAAGGTGAGCTGGGTACCAGGGGCACCGTGGAAACCCGCTACAGCGAAGCAGCCGCAGCAGCTAAAATAATGGGTGCCACAGCAAGGGAAAACCTGCAAATGCGGGACGGTTTTTTTAAAAATGATGAAGCCCACCAGCTAAAACTGATACAGGCCATTCGCAAATACCAGCCGGACATCATTATAGGCAATGTGCTGAATGACCGCCACCCCGACCACGGGCGTGCCGGCCACCTCATCAGCGATTGCTGCTTCTTATCGGGGTTATCAAAAATTGAGACTTTTGATGAAAATAATGCGCCGCAAAAAAAATGGCGGCCTGCCTATTTCCTGCAGTATATGCAGGACTGGTACCATGAGCCCGATCTGCTTATTGACATCAGCGATGTATTTGAGCAGCGTATGAAATCCATTGAAGCCTATACCACCCAGTTCCATACATCAGCCGGTGATGCCGAAGGCCCGCAAACGTATATTTCCACTCCCGATTTTATTGAAAGCGTAATAGCCCGTGCCCGTATGCTGGGCAAGCGGATTGGTGTGAAATACGCCGAAGGCTTTATGTCAGAAAAAAAGATTGGCCTGCACAGCCTGGATGCGCTGGTGCTCAATGAGACATAGCCCTTTCCGCCTTTAAAGCACTTTGTTATTTATTTGTCATTCCCGGCTACTTTTCCACGAAATATATAATTGATTGCTTTCATTCGTTATTAAATGGTAAATTTGCTTTTCTATTAATTTTCAACACAGAGTTTTACGCATCATGGCGAGTCCCAAATTTCCCAAAATATCCGCTTCCTTTCATGGTGAGCTGAAAAAACGTATCAGCGATTACTTTAAGCAAAAAGGCAAAAGGCCCACCGGAGACTTTGCTTTATTTCTCAAAGCATTTATCCTGATCAGCGCATTTTTCGCTGTATATATCCACCTTATCTTTTTTACACCACCGG